>CALGSR010000452.1 GCA_937902115.1 uncultured Bacillus sp.
AGACAGGGACCGTCCTTTTCCGCCCCCTTGGCTCCTCCAAAAAGTGGCCCCATTTGGATCCGATCACGTTTATCCCGGCGCAAACTTCTCCTTTTCCAGTGGAAAGTAATGAAAATGTTGATATGGCGATCACAATCGGCCCAAAGGCAAAAAAGCCCATGAAACTAGATATTCCTGTCATTATCAGTGGAATGGGCTATGGTGTCGGACTCAGCGAGCAGGCGCGGATGTCGCTCGTGCAGGCCGCAAAGAATACCGGAGCTGCGATCAATTCAGGTGAAGGCGGCATTTTACCGGAGGAATTACAGGCCGCGGGAATGTATATATTACAGTTTTCCAAAACAGAATGGGCGAAACAAGAACAGGAGATTAAACGCGCTAATATGATTGAAATTAAATTAGGGAATGGCTCCCTGCTCGGAATGGGAAAGACAATCCAGCCAAAGGATTTGGAAGGACGGGCCCGGGAACTAATGGGACTGGAAGAAAACGAAGATGCCATCATCTATGAGCAGTTTTTTGAAGCTCAAACATTCGACGATTTAAAGGAACTAGTTGGTGAACTGAAGCAAATCACTGGCGGCGTACCGATTGGAGCCAAAATGGGAGCCGGCGGGAAAATTGAGGAGGACATCGATCGCTTAATCGATCTTGGGGTTGATTTTATTTCAATTGATGGCGGACAGGCAGCCATGAAGGATGCACCGCCTATTTTGGCAGACGACTTTGGCATCCCGACCTTGCACGCCATCGTTCGTGCTGTGAATCATTTAGAAAAAAGAAAGCTGAAGGACCAAATCAGCTTAATTGCCTCCGGCGGACTATTGGTGCCGGGGCACTTTCTAAAGGTACTGGCGCTTGGAGCAGACGCAGTGAATATCGGTTCTGCGATGCTATTTGCCCTCACCCACACTCAGTCCTTAAAAGCTGTTCCCTTTGAACCGCCAACACAAACTGTTTGGTACAACGGGAAGTTAAAAGATCAATTTAACACAGAAGATGGAGCACAATCAGCGGAGAAATTCATTACCGCGAGTGTCGAAGAAATGAAACTTGCTATAAGGGCGATGGGAAAACGCTCCTTACAAGAACTGTCAAAGCAGGATCTCGTCTCCTATGACGAACACACTGCCAAAATGGTAGGAATCCCTTACAGCTTTAACGCCTGGGACGACAACCAGAACGAAGACAAAGCTCCGCAAAACAGCAGCACCGAGGAAAATAACCAATCCCGGGAAGACGCTCAGTCCCAAGAAAGCACCAAGTCCCAACAAAGCACCAAGAAATTTTGGCGCTCTCGTAATTAGAATGTGTACACAGCTTTATCATAGAAAAAGGCGATCGCTCCTCATTTAAGAAGGCGATCGCTTTTTTTATCGTCAGCAAAATAACTATAGCGTCATGTAGGCTGGGGCTGGCTCCATCTGGTCAGTTGTATTGATTTAGTACTTCGGCAATTTCCCGGTTCAACTCTTCCACATCAACATCGGGAACTGCAGAATCCCCCAAATTGTATTTTTTCTTCAAACGGATAATTCTTGCCACGCTTTCGTTAATGCGCTCCTCTTTGATTTCACCATTTTCAACCGCCGCTTTCAAAGCAGCAATCGTTGCTGCGATATTGCTTTC
This sequence comes from uncultured Bacillus sp., assembly GCA_937902115.1. Lineage (GTDB taxonomy): Bacteria > Bacillota > Bacilli > Bacillales > Cytobacillaceae > Bacillus_BD. The sequence goes on from CALGSR010000452.1 coordinate 1,630, forward strand.
ACCGTGCGCAACTAAAATAATGTCACTGCCTGCTTTAACCGACTGTACTGCGGCCTGGTCAATGCTGTAGTTTTCGGCAATGGCCCCCATCGTCATATCATCCGTGATGATCACTTCGTTAAAGCCAAGCTGTTCTCTTAGCATGTCCGTCAAAACTACCTTAGACATCGAGGTTGGATAATCGGGATCAATTTTTGGCAGCAGGATATGGGCCGCCATTACGACATCTGCTCCGTTTTCCACCGCTTTCTTAAAGGGAATCAATTCAAGCTTCTCCAGCTCTGCCAGCGACTTATTCACCGTCGGCAGCTCCAGATGGGAATCGACGGAAGTATCCCCATGGCCCGGAAAATGCTTCACAACCGGAATCACATCCTCGTCCATCATCCCCTTCATCGTTTCAATTCCGAGACGACTGACGATTTCTGCATTATTGCCAAATGAACGGTCGCCAATGACCGGATTGTTCGGATTGCTGTTCACATCAAGTACCGGCGCAAAATTTAGATTGAAGCCAAACGCCTTTACTTCTTTTCCCAGAAGCGTGCCAATTTCATAGGAATAGGCCGGGTTATTCACCGTCCCAATTGCCAAGCTTGTTGGCAGGTTTCTCACCTCATTTGGGAGCCGGGAAATACGGCCGCCTTCCTGGTCGACTCCAAGCAGGAGCGGCAGTTTGTTTCCCGCATTGGCCGTGCGAATTTCATTTTGCAGGGTGACAATCTGTGAAGTAGAAGCGATGTTATTTTTATAAAAAATAAGCCCGCCAACTTGATAGTTGTTAATTAAGTCCCGCGTACTGTCTGACATTTCAGTTCCGGAAATGCCGGCAAACATCATTTGCCCGATTTTTTCCTCGAGGCTCATTTCAGCAAGCATTTCTGCCACAGGATCGACCTTTTCGTCCTCGTCATCTCGATTCACCGTCTGCGCATCGTCCCCAGCCGGTTTCTTCGGTGCCGGCTCCGTCTCATTCGCATCATTACTACTCATCATCAATTGCACAGCCAAAAGCGCGGCCACGAGCACCACACCAAACAGCAATAGTCTCTTCCACACATTTTTCCCTCCAAACGAAAAGTAACAGGGCCCCCAATAGATTTAAGTATTCTGCATAATTGCATGTCATCCTTGTGATATGTCAATGTTCATTGTTGTGTTACCTGATAATAATAGAAATGGCTCTAGAGAATAAAGAGCCATTTCTACTTTTGAATATTAAGTTTATAATTTCTATCTAGTAAAATCGTAGGCTTCGCGATCGATAATGACGGTAACATTTGGATGCTTTTTTAATAGCGAAGCTGGAAATTCCTCACTTATTTCTCCTTCTAACAATCTGCGCGCCGTCTCCGCTTTGCCTTTTCCGGAAATGATCAAAAGAATCTCCTTACTGTTCATAATCGTAGACATTCCCATTGTCACGGCAGAGGTTGGCACTTCTTCTAATGAATTGAAGAAACGTGCGTTCGCTTCTCTCGTCACTTCATCTAACTCCACAATATGCGTTTTTGATTGAAAAGAGGTACCCGGCTCATTAAAGCCAATATGTCCATTATGTCCAATTCCGAGGAGCTGTAAATCAATTCCGCCATTTTGTTCAATCATCGCTTCATATTGGTTGCATTCTTCCTCCAGATTCTCTTGCGTTCCATTGGGAAGATGAATATTTTCACGTGGAATATCAAGATGGTTGAATAAATGATGATTCATAAAGTAATAATAGCTGTTTTCATCTTCCAGACTCAGTCCCGCGTATTCATCCAGGTTAAAGGTTGTGACATGCTTATAACTTGTAGCGTTTTGCTTATGGTCTTCCGCTAAATTACGATATAACCCTTCCGGCGTACTTCCTGTAGCAAGACCTAATGTAAAACGGTCTGACTGCTTGATTTTGTTGATGATGATCTCAGCTGCCATTGCGCTCATTTCCTCATAGCTATCAACAATGAGAACCTTACTCCCAAGCTCTTTGTTAAAATCAATCATTTCCATAAACAACATCTCCTTTTTAGATAAGTATATTTCTCTCTGTAAAAAGGCTGTCACGACATCCTTATTTTCATCTAAAGCGACGTTCAACATTCTCACTCTTGCATTTGCCCAGTTCCATAACTTCTATTTTACTCCGAAAGAATTGAGTTGTTCCATAAAAATATTGTATCAGAAAGAAAAAAGTTATTTCATGGGAATTTCGCGGTAAAAAAGGCGCATCCTAGAAGGGGAAGTACAACGAATGGAGGGAAAATTAGATGAATCGTAATAGAGAAGAGGATACATTGAATAAAAAGAAGCAACGGGAAGCGTTAGAAATCAGTTCGACCGGCTATGGATTGGAGTCAACCCTTGCTGCAGACGATTGGGGCAACAATCTTTCCGCGCAAAAACAGAATGAAACCCAATCCTCTTGGACCGAGTCCTAATCCGGCAGCATAGGACAAATAGACAGGGACAGAGATTTCTACCCTTTGGGAAAAAGTTCATGTTGTTATTCCTGAATAAGAATGATATATTAATTAAGCGATGAGCTAATTGCATAAGTCAATGGGATAGCTATAGATGCTAAACGGATGAATGTGGTCATCCGCTCCATTGCCGCAACGCCAGAGGCGCCTGTCAAATGACAGGTGCCTTTTTATTTATGGTCACAGTGATAGGCCTCAAAGTTGTCGATTTTTATCTCAATACAAACAGGAGAACATGTCCACTGCTTTCCCAATGAAAAAAGCATCGATTCTCTAAAGTCAAGAACCGATACCTTTTAGATACTGGTTTATTTTAAAAATACATCTTCAATATCATCCAGCATTAAATTTGCTGCCTTGACGCCGCCGGCTGTATTCCAAATAACGTCATCGACTTTGTGTACTTCTCCTTTTTTCGCTGCTTTCAGATTTTTGAACAACGGATCCTCCAGCCATTCTTTTTCTAGTTCAGAAGCCGCTCCATCCCCTGTTTCATAAGTAAAATAGAAGAGAATATCTCCATCCATTAAAGGCATTTGTTCTTTTGTCGCTCCTTTAAGAGCAAATTCATCTACATTCTGACTTTCCGGTCGGGCAAAGCCAAGCTGCTCTAAAATCACCCCGGAGAAGGAGTCTTTTTGATAAATACGAACGTCTCCCGCCATGAATCGAACCATGGAAACTTTCAGATTCAGCTTGTCCCCTAATTGCTCCTTAAGGTCAGCAATACGAGCTTCATAAGCAGTAATAACCTCTTTTCCTTTTTCCTCTTTATTTACCGCTTTCGCATAAAGTTCAAAGTTATTCTTCCAGTTACCGCGCAAGTCTTCAGCAAAGACAGTTGGAGCAATCGCGTTTAACTGCTCATAAATCGCTTCCTGGCGCATTTTATTCCCGATGATTAAGTCCGGTTGCAAAGCAGCAATCGCTTCTACATTGACTTCGCTTTCCAATCCGACTGATTCGGCATCCTTCATGTCATCGGCAATGTGATCATACCAAGGATCTCCTGTCCATGATTGAACGGCTCCAACGGGTGTGACGCCAAGCGCTAAAAGGGCTTCAGTCCCTTCATTTGTTAAAATCACGACTCTCTCAGGTGTCTTCTCTAATTTTGTAGAACCCATTGCATGTTCAACGGTATAGCTGGTGTCTTCCTTTTTTGGACTGTCCTCTTTCTTATCAGCATCGACTGCCTGCTCACTGTTCCCGCCGCATGCAGCTAAGATGAAGATCAGCATGATTGAAAAAATAGATAGAGTAGTTCGTAAAGCTTTCATGGTATTCCTCCTGTAGTTGTTAATGATAATCATTTTCATTTGTGCTTTATCGTAAAGGCAGATTCATAGATTGTCAATAACTAAATGATATATATTTTCAATTAATTTGCTTACATCAAACATTTTTATTTTTGATTTTTAGGCTTAAGATACCTTCATAAAGTCAGTCCCTGCCTCACTTCAAAGCCAATGTATATGAAAAATAAAGCAGCTGCTGCTTCCCTTTCGTTAAGGATATAAAGAAAATTTTAATTGAAAATGATTATCAAACTCATTGACAGAATCATAGTCTTTCAATACACTATTCTTGCCATGTTATATTTTTTCCCAAGGCATTATTAAAAGATCGTTTTTATCAATGCCTTAACAAAAAAATCCAGAAAGGTTACTACATATGCTTCTTAAGAAAAATGATCAGAGATTTATCGCTCTTATTATCACAATTTTCTTTTTATTACTCTTGATGTGTGCAAGCGTTGTCTACGGTTATACCAATACAACCTGGACAATGGTTTGGGATGCTTTTCAACACAATAATGGGTCAAACGAGCACCTGATAATCGAAACCGTCCGATTGCCCAGGGCATTAATAGCGGCGGCCGTTGGAAGCAGTTTAGCCATTGCCGGAGTCATGATGCAAACGTTGACGAAGAACGTTCTTGCCTCACCAGACATTTTTGGCGTCAATGCAGGCGCTGGCTTTGCTGTTGTGATCGCAGTAACCCTCTTTTCAATGGGGAACCTGCAAGCGATTGCATGGGTTGCCTTTTTAGGGGCAGCTGTTGCGGCGATTGGCGTATACGGGATTGGATCACTTGGCAGAGAAGGTTTGACGCCGATGAAGCTTACGTTAGCTGGTGCTGCAATGGCCGCGATGTTTTCCTCGTTTACGCAAGGGTTTCTCGTAATAGACGAGGCGGCTTTGGAGCAGGTATTATTTTGGCTGGCCGGATCGGTTCAGGGCAGGAAGCTTGAAATATTAACCGTGGTTCTTCCCTATTTGCTGGCCGGCTGGGCTGGAGCATTGTTCCTCTCTTCCAAATTGAATGTCCTGTCAATGGGAGAAGATGTAGCAAAAGGATTGGGACTTCATACGGGTTTATTAAAAATCGGTGCAGCGGTTGTGATCATTCTTTTATCAGGAGCGTCAGTTGCCATTGCCGGACCGATTGGCTTTATCGGCATTGTCATCCCTCACGTGGCACGTTCCATTGTCGGAATCGACCATCGCTGGGTCATTCCTTTTTCAGGGCTGCTCGGCGGGATTCTATTGCTGGCAGCCGATATTCTAGCCCGTTATGTGATCATGCCGCAGGAGGTTCCTGTTGGCGTTATGACAGCGATCATTGGAACTCCATTTTTTATTTACATCGCTAGAAGGGGGTTTCATGCAAAATGAGTCCATATAAAAGTATTCGCTGGTTTAATGGCAAGGCATCCTTTCTTTTAGATAAACGGGCGGTTAAGATTTTATTCGCCATGACACTGTTTGCTGCAGCCGTTTTTATTTTGAGCACAGGGATGGGTGAGATGCAAATCAGCCCTCTTTCCGTTCTTCAGGTATTTTTTGGCGGCGGTACGGAGATGGAACATCTTGTCGTTACGTCCTTTCGTTTACCAAGAATTATAACCGCGCTGGTGGTTGGGATGTCTCTAGCTGCAGCGGGCGGAATCCTTCAGGGAATGATACGCAACCCTCTGGCTTCCCCTGATATTCTAGGAATGACTGGCGGAGCAGCCACTGCAGTAGTCGGATTTCTAGCCTTTTTCAGTGATAAAAATAATGCGCTTACTGTCAGCATTGAATGGATGCCATTGGCGGCCTTTACCGGGGCTGGAGTTATCGCGGTACTCGTTTACGTTTTAGCTTGGAAAAATGGCGTTTCCCCAATTCGTCTTGTTTTAATTGGGATTGGGATATCAGCACTCATGTCTGCGATCACGACATTGATGATGATTTTAGGCCCCATTTACCGGGCAAGTCAGGCAAATATTTGGATTACAGGAACTGTCCACGGCTCGACATGGACGAATGTCAGTATTTTAGTTCCCTGTTCATTCGTTCTTATTGTTGCTGCACTGATGATGGCACGAAAAATGAATGTGCAGGAATTGGGGGACGAGATCGCAACTGGCGCTGGCGGTCATGTACAGCGGCAGCGTTTCGTCCTATTGATAATCAGCGCAGCGTTAGTCGGTTGCTCTGTTGCCTTTGCAGGAGGGATCGGTTTTGTCGGTTTAATGGCCCCGCACATGGCAAGAAGATTGGTCGGCTCATCTTACGGAGCATTATTGCCTGTTTCCGCCCTTATTGGGGGAATTCTTGTCATGATAGCGGATTTAATTGGGAGAACTTTATTTTCCCCATTGGAAATCCCTGCAGGTGTGTTCACTGCAGGAATTGGTGCACCTTATTTTATTTACCTGTTGTTTAAAACAAGACAGTTGTAACAGCCTAGTCATTCGCTTTAGAATGCCACCCTTTAACAAAATGCTTTTTATAAAAAAAATTCCAAGAGGAGCGGAAGCCCAATGGTACAAGCGATTGAGACGAAAAATTTAACCCTTTCATATGGAGATTCTATCATTATTGACGAACTGAATCTGAGCATTCCAAAAGGTGAAGTAACCGTGTTTATTGGTGGCAATGGCTGCGGGAAGTCGACCCTGCTCCGCTCTATCGCTCGGTTATTAAAACCGAAAAACGGTGCAGTTTTATTAGAAGGAAAAGCCATTGCGAAAATGGCAACGAAAGAGGTAGCGAAGCAAATGGCGATTCTGCCCCAATCACCATCAGCCCCTGAAGGTCTTACCGTGCTGCAACTTGTGAAACAGGGGCGCTATCCATACCAAACCTGGCTTAAACAGTGGTCCGAAGAGGATGAAGAGAAGGTTAACCGTGCTTTATCTGCAACAGGGATTGAAGATTTTAAGGACCGCCCTGTTGATTCCTTATCCGGCGGACAACGGCAGCGGGCTTGGATTGCGATGACATTAGCCCAGGATACAGAGATCATCCTTCTTGATGAACCAACAACGTATCTTGATATGACACATCAAATTGAAATTCTTGACCTTCTTTTCGAACTGAATGAAAAGGAAAATAGAACCGTTGTCATGGTGCTGCATGACTTAAATTTAGCCTGCCGCTATGCCCATCACATTGTTGCGATTAAAGATGGAAAAATTTTTGCCCAAGGAAGGCCTGAACAGGTGATC
>CALGSR010000453.1 GCA_937902115.1 uncultured Bacillus sp.
GTCCATATTTGGTGCCTGGAGCCGAGTTAAGTTTTGCCCCTTTAAAGGTCACCAAGTCCCCCTATTTCCTTCACTCTCAGCCTTTCCACATTGTCAAGCCAAGCTTCACGAGCCCCATCAGCACCTGAAATCCCTGGGACAAGAGAACCGGAACCCTGTCCCATTTAAAACTTACAATGAAACGCGAGAACTTTCCCCTTGTTTCACTAATGAAACGTGGGAACCAGCCTCCTGTTTCGAACTGGAGCCTTGTTTCGCCTGTTTCGCTCTGACGTACAGGTTGTTGGACACGAGGGCGACGATGATAAAGGTTGTGCCGATCAGGTCGAATGTTGTGACTGCGTTCCCTTGGAAGATGGAGATCGCAAGGGTTGTTACGGGAACAAAGTTGATGAACAGCAGTCCGTTTAATGGGGACAGGATGCTCACACCGATGTTCCAGCCTAAGAGCGCGATGACGCCAGGGAAAATAATCATAAATAATAAATGCGGACTTACGGCCCTGATGTCTTCTCCTGTTGGGACGGGAATTGCGCCAAATAAGGATGATCCGACGGTGACTGCAATCGCCGTGGCGGTTCCTAATAAACAGCTTAATGTTGAGTAGCGCAACGCGGACCAACCTCTGAACTCACCGGCCCCCATCGTGTAGATGACCCAGCCAATTACGGCTATAAAGATAAGTATAGACGGGATTACATGACTTGTCGTACTAAGAAACGCTCCAATGTCCCCTTTTGTAATTACTAACACGGCACCGATAAATGATAAGAGTACACAAATTAATGTGAATAGATGGGGTCTTTTTTTAAAAAAAAGCCATACGATCACGATGGATATCATCGGCATTAATGATTCCATGATTGATGCGGACATGATTCCCGCTTCCCCTAATAAATCTTCGCCCCAGAAGATGAATAGGTTGTAGACGGTAAACGCCATTGTACCGAAAAACCATAAAGGAAGGCCTTTTCCCTCAAAGCGGAAGGCCTGCTTTCCTTCTTTCCATAAAAGGATTGCCGCTAAAATGACCGTGACTGAACCGTAACGAATGATGGTAAAATAAAATGGATCGACATGTTTGAATGCCACGTGTGCGACCGGAAACATGGCTCCCCATGAAACTGCTGCAATAAAACATAAAATAGCTCCTAATAATAGACGATTTCCCAATTCCCTTGGCCTCCTTCACAAAAATAACATATTTATCATCTACTATTTTTTCCATCTTGTAAAATGAATAAAAATAATGATTACTATCATTATTTTTGATACCATGAAACTATGAAAATTGCGGGAGTGGAGAATTGTGGAATTTAAGGACTTAGAGATTTTTCAAATGGTAGCGGAAAAAGGAACAATCACCGGGGCAGCTAAGGAGTTCAATTATGTGCAATCGAATATTACATCGCGGATTCAGAAGCTCGAAAGTGAACTGAATACCCCTTTGTTCAACCGGCATCGGCGCGGGATGACGTTGACGCCTGAGGGAAAAAAGCTATTAACCTATAGTAAACAAATCCTGCGGTTAACAGATGAAATGCATAAGGCGATTCAAAGTAAAACAGAGCCGTCCGGGAAGCTGGATATCGGCACGATTGAGACGGTTATTCATTTGCCGAAAATACTATCTTCCTATATTAAAAATTATAAAAATGTCGATCTATCGTTGTTTACCGGTGTGACGGAAGATTTGGAAGAGGATGTGCTAAATCATAAGCTGGACGGGGCGTTTGTGACCGGTTCGGACTTTCATCCCGATCTTGTCTCACATGAGGCGTTTCAAGAGGAGCTGGTGTTAATTTCAGATAGGAGCGGCGCCACATTGGAGGAATTGAAAGAGGAACCGTTCCTCTGCTTTAGCGAAGGCTGCGGCTATCGTGCGCGCTTGGAGGCTTGGTATCGTGACCAAAACATCGCGCCGCGGAAGGTCATGGAGTTCGGGACATTGGAAACCATTTTACGCAGCGTCGCCATGGGACTTGGTGTATCCTTCGTGCCAAAATCAGCCGTCACCCACATGGAACAACGCGATCTCATCCAATGCCACCCGCTTCCCGAACAATACAGCAAAATCAAGACCGTCTTCATTCGCAGAGCCGACACCTACCTCACCCCCACCATCGAAAAATTCATCGAAACCATCGATGAAGACAAAAGCCCCTTGTCCTAGTGGGACAAGGGGATGGGACAAGGGGACGGGTACGTTGTCCCAGGTTTGAGCGGGACAACGTACCCAGTCCCTCCTGGATGGGACAGTGGACCGGGTTCATTGTCCCAGGTTGCGGCCCAATCGGATCATTGTCCACTGGGTACAAACAAATGTTCATTATTGGTGTCACCAGGCACCGACTGCGCACAAATGTCCATTTTCAGTGCCAGGCACCAATTTTTGATAAGATGTATTAGCACCCTCAATTTATCTATATCTAGTAATATATTGTTCCATATGATACTAGATATTGACTTTGTTGTGGTGCTTATGCTTTTTTGGCAAAAAGATAAATAGAGCCTGATACACTATTTAGCAGAACGACAGCAAATATTAGATATATTGCTAACTGACTAGAAATGATATTGATTGCATTGACCACCAATATGGCAATCGTGCCAAGGAAAAGGATACTGTACATTACTTTTGTCATTTTTAATTGAATGATTTTCCCGCGTTCATCATTTCCTTCAATACTTCCCTGAAAATTGAAAATATAAAAATTGGAAATAATGACGACGATGGCTGCGGCAATTAATAAATAGTTCATTTTATTCCTCCTCATAGATAAATACATCTGTTATTTCTACATTCAATGCATGAGCAATTTTAAAGGCCAGCACCACTGATGGTGTGTACTTGTTTTTTTCAATGTTGATAATGGTTTGCCGGCTGACTTCGACGCGACTGGCCAATTCCGCTTGCGTCCATCCTTTTTCTGCTCGGAAGACAGCGATACGATTGTTTAACAATTGACACCTCCAATATTTAACTTTAAGTGTATTGTAAAAAGCTTTTTACCAAAAGTAAAGTTTTTTTTACATATTAGACGTAAAATATTGAAGGTTCAGAATTATATTGTGTGTTTTTAAGCAGATACGATTTTTTCCTCGACCATATTTGTTAGTGTTTTTTCTGCTTGAAAAAACCCATAGCTCTGTTCATTTTTTTCAATTATGTTTTTCACTTTCTCTAAATGCCCTAACGCTTCCATTCTGTTGTTTTGCAAATAGGCTATGATGGCCTGACCGCGATTAAAAGACACAGGTTCGATCGGTCAGAGAAATCGGGACAAGGGACCGGGTTCATTGTCCCGCCTTCTGACCGCTGACAATAAATAGACTTGACGGTATGAATAAATCACTACTTCAAATTGCATTAAAAAAACCTGTCCCCCTGCATAAATCACAGGAAAACAAGGTTTTATCATGAATATTAAATTATCAAATAAGCACTTAACAAGGATATTGTCCACCTTACGCGAACAAATGTCCATTTTCAGTGCCAGGCACCAAAAAAAGAAGCGCCAACACCCAAATATCCCTTCAAACTCATCTCCCCCACAGAGGGAAGCCAAGCTTCACGGTCTCGATCAAGATCTGAGATCCCAAAAATTCACTCAAACCAAACCACTATTCTGCAGCAGGGGTACTAAAATAAGCAGGTCAACAACAATCACCATTCCAGCAAAAAGTTTGTCCGATGAACTGAAAAAGGCCGCTTTAGTTGCGTTCCCACATCCTGATTTACAGCTATTGCATACACTACTGCTGCATGGGACAGCGGGACGGGTCCCTTGTCCCACCATGTTTGTTGAATGGGACAGAGGAACCGTCCCCTTGTCCCTTCCCCGTTTTTTGATTTTTCTTTTGAGGGAAGCTGTTGCGTCCAGGATGGCTCCGACTGGACAGAAGGAGCTGCACCAGAAGCGCAGGGTGAAAATTGACATGAGCAGGACAATCCCTAGAATTATCCATTGGGCCGTTGTTCCTTCCCCGCCAAAAAAGGCTGAAAAGGGTTCGTAGCTGGCAATTCCCGGATTATTAAAAAGAAAAACTAGCATTGAGGCGAGCCAGATAAAGAGCCAGCGGCTTTTTCTTGCTGCGTCAACGATTTTCCGGTTTACCTTAATGCTTTTTAGATGCAACGCTTTGTAGATTCCCTCCTGGACCGCTCCAAAGGGACAAAGCCAGGCGCAATACAGATTTTTCCCGCTTAGCAAGGTAATGAGCAAAATCCCAATAACTAAAATAAACCAAATGGGACGTTCGCCAAAGGCAGGCATTTTATTGGCCATGATACTGGTAAAGTTCCCAACCGTTAAAGAAGTTTTTGTCATAAAACCAATCACAATAACGGATGCTACTAATAGCCATGGTCGTAACTTTCTTATTTTTTTCACTGCAGCCAAAAGCATCACGAGCAAGAGGGCAACAATGACACCGTCCTGCCATTGAAATTGGAACGTTTCAAGCTCGGGGACCGCAACACCCAGTTGATTGTCTCCCACTTGAATCATGCCTTTTTCGACAGAAGTGATGATGCCTTCGCTTGTTCGAGTAGCCCCGCTGATGGCATCTATCCCATCCTGGTCTCCCAGCCGTTCTGAAATCAATTTTCCCTGTAGGTTTTCCGGATAACCTTCATCGAGAACCCGGTTAATGTATGATGGGGTTTCAGCATGTTCCAAAATCGCCACGTTAACAATGGAACCTTCCTTATCAATCGCTGTCAAGGTTGTGATCGGGCCGCCATACCCGGAGGAGCTGGTGATAATGGCATAATTCAAAAACTGCCCCTCTTCATCTATTAGCTCGTAAGTTGGGTAGGAACCCTTTATTTCCTTGTATTGCACTGCTTTAGGTTCGACTTTGTTCAACAAGCTGAGGGTATCCTGTTTATTACTGATTTGCTGATAAACTGCCGCGAGAACGAGCAAAAGTACGGCTAGAATGATCAGGATTATTTTCTTTTCCATAACTTTTTTCATCTGCACATTCCCCCATCTCCTATCCGCTCGATCATTAATTTCTGTGTTCCAATGTTATGAAGTTACAAGCGTACTGTCCACCCCATGCATACAAATGTCCACTTTCGGTGCCTGACACCGAAAAAGAGCTGGGACAAGGGACCAGGTCCCTTGTCCCAGCTAGTTTCCGTGTTCTAGGGTCATGAAGACTTTTCCGGCTGAGGCGATGGCGTTGTAGGCTTCTAGTTTTGCGGCTCTTTCCATGTTGACAAAGAAAGAAATGCCCCACTGCCTTAAGTGATGGACGATGAAGGTTCGTTCGGTTATTTTCCACTTTTTTGCGTCTTCCATGTTGTTTGCAAGCCATGCTTCCCCTTCCTGTTGGCCGAGGTAGGAGAGGTATTTCAATTCTGAGGTGATGTGATCGGGGGATGCCGGATGATTTGAGAAAATAGCCGGGTTTATTTGATTGTAGGCTTTTTCGATTGAGGCGAGAATCGTTTCCTTTTCTTTCTCACTATAGTCCCTTTCATAAGGGGAAACGACGGCTTGTCCAGGTTGGAGAAATAACCGTGTGTATTCTACTTCCATTTTTTGCAATAAACCTTGCGCATCTTCCCCCGCTTGATTTTTCGCAACCGCCTCCAGCTTTTCAAGCGCCTCACGATACATGCCATCCCGTTTGTTTACCCATTCAACGACCTCCGAAACCTCCGCGAGCAATTTTCCGTTTAATAAGCTTTCTGCCAGTTCAATGGTTGGATATTGAACGGCCTTTGCCATCAACTGGTACATGTTTGCCCGATGGAAAGAT
>CALGSR010000454.1 GCA_937902115.1 uncultured Bacillus sp.
TTTGTGCCAAAAATGGCCTGCCGGAAACATTTGTACAATGGAGCGGGCTCATCATAGGTACAGTCGTTATGATCGGGATCATGTCCTTTATCGACCTTTTTATGTTTAAACTAACATGGAGGTTCATGAACAAAAGTGAATAACCCCATTTAATGTATTTCAAAATAGACAACAAGGAGAGGAATTCAATGAATACACAAACAATTTCAGAAGAAAAGAAGATACATAGTCGTCCATCCATATTCAAATTTATCTTTTCTCCATCACTTGAAATGGAAAAAATAAAGCAAAAACCAACAATCTGGATGCCGCTGTTAATCACGCTGTTACTGGGAGTAATAACAGTTGTCATCTCCTCTTTCATCCCAAATATTGTACGGATTCAAGAAGAGCAAGCGGCTCAATATGGTATGGGCGTGGAAGGCGTACAAGTTTTTATGATGATCTATTCAGTGGTTACAATCCTTGTCACAGTGCCCATCGTTCTATTAATTAGTGGTGCTATTATGTTAGGAATCTCGAAAATCTTTAAAGGGGAAGGAACCTTTAAAATTTACTTTAGTGTTTCGACTTTTCTTATGTTGCTTCTCACAATCGGTCAACTTATTAATATTGTCATTGCTTACTTTGTCGACGGGCAGCCAAATTTCACAAGTGTAAATGGCATGTTAAATGCAACAGGCAGCTTAGGGGATTTGTTTACTTACATTGAGATTTTTACCATTTGGACATGCGTTCTTACTGGTTTAGCCTTTCATAAGATTGGAAAGTTATCGAAAGGGATTTCGATTGTGCTTGGAATCTTGACATTTATTCTGGCTCTTATTATCGGCATGTTAACGGGAGGACTCTCATGAAAAAGGGTTGGATTATTGGAGGGATCACAGGAATAGTCGCGATCGCCGTATCTGTAAGTATATATATACAGGTTTCTGCAGATGGGCCAGCTGTGGAAATTGGGCAGGTGAAACAAGAGGAAATTGCTTCGAAGATTATGATCCCAGGTGCAGTGGAAATGGCAAATTCGCAAACGATCTATCCTCCTGTTGACCAAAGCGAACTGAAGGAGCTTCGTGTTGCTCAAGGCCAGGCCGTGAAACAGGGAGATGTCCTAGCTGTCTACGAAAACGAGCAGCTTCAATTAGAATTGCAGCAAACTAAGTTAACGAAAGAATCGAATCAATTAAAAATCAATCAATTAAAAAGACAGGAAGACCAACTGAAGAAAAAAGAAACCGAATTAGCCAATACGGTTGGAAAAAAAGAAGCGGCTAAAGAGCTGGAGCCGGATTATGACCAGGTGCGTACAGAACAGAAAATTGCCAACCTGGATGTAAGACAAGTTCAATTACAAGAAGAGACATTGAATAAAAAAATCAATGATTTGCAGATTAAGAGTAAGATAGATGGAGTTATTTTAACTGTAAATGAAAAGGAAACGCCTGCTTCTGAACTAGGAGCAACAGAGCCGCTGCTGCAAATTGGCGATTTGAACAAGTTACAGGCCACCGGCACGCTTTCCGAATATGACATGTTAAAGGTGCAGGAAGGGCAAACAGTCACCCTTCGTTCAGATGCGGTCCCTGATCAAAAATGGCAGGGAAAAGTGGTCAAAATCGCATCTGTGCCAAAGGAAGGCGGAGCAATGAATCAGATGGAAGTTCAAGCGGTACAATATCCAATCGTGATTGAGATTACGAGTGAAGCCGGTGTTCTAAAACCGGGATTTCAATTGTTCATGGATATTGAGACAGAAAGGAAAAAATCGCTTGTTGTACCGGCAGAAGCGATCATCAATGAAGGAGACAAGTCTTTTGTCTATACGGTTGAAAAAAATATCGCGAAAAAACAGGAAGTGAAGGTCGGAATCTCTGCAAACGGCAAAGTTGAAATTGTTACGGGATTGACGAAAGCCGATAAGTTCATCCTGAATCCATCCAATGATGTAAGAGACGGGATGGAAGTGGCTGTCAAATGATCCAAATCGAAGACTTGACAAAGGTATACAAGGTGGGGAAAGAGGACCTTCATGTCTTGAACAATGTCAATGTTCGGATTGAAGATGGGGAATTTGTCGCCATCATGGGACCCTCGGGTTCAGGGAAATCAACCCTAATGAACATTATCGGTTGTCTTGATCAGGCAACAAGAGGAAAATATCAGTTGGCAGGGGAAGATATCTCCTCCTATGATGATAATCAACTCTCAAAGGTACGAAACGCATCCATTGGTTTTGTCTTCCAACAATTTCAGCTGCTGCCCCGCTTGAGCGCTTTAAGAAATGTGGAATTGCCGATGATCTATGCCGGGATCTCGAAAAAGGAGCGGCTGGTACGGGCAGAACAAGCCTTGCTAAAAGTAGGGCTTGGCGATCGGATGAATCATTTGCCAAATGAATTGTCAGGCGGACAAAAGCAGCGGGTGGCTATTGCCCGTTCGATTGTCAATGAGCCAAAATTAATTTTGGCTGATGAACCAACGGGGGCCTTGGATACGAAAACCAGCGCAGCGATTATGGAGCTGTTTGGCCAATTGCATCATGAAGGAGCAACCATTGTCCTTGTCACGCATGAACCAGAAATTGCGGAATATGCAGAGCGGACGATTTTAGTCCGTGACGGTGTCATTGTCTCGGATGATCATCATGTAAGGAGGGCACAAGAGTAATGAGTTTTTATGAAAATTTCACCATGGCCCTTCAATCTTTAATGGCCCATCGCATGCGTTCTATCCTAACAATGTTGGGAATTATTATCGGGGTCGGTTCCGTTATCATTGTTGTTGCCATCGGACAGGGCGGGGAAGCGATGCTGAAGTCGGAAATCGTTGGTCCAGGCAATACAATCAATATGACGTATTCCCCTTCTGAAGAAGAGCAGAAATCGAACCCGAATGCCCGTTACGAGTCGCCTTTTTCCGAGCAGGATATTCAGGTGTTAGGGAAAATTCCTGGAGTAAAGCAAGTAGTCTCTTACAGCAGTGAATATTCCCCTGTCAAATATCGAGAGGAACAGACCGACAGTTCTGTAAATGGAATCAATGCAGCTTACATAGATGTCATGGGGCTAGAGGTCGAAAGCGGCCGCGGCTTTTCCGCAACGGATTTTATTAGCGGGGCAAGGGTGGCTGTTATCAGTGCGAAAATGCAGGAAGAATTGTTCGATGGGGAATCCCCGATTGGAAAAACGATTCGCATTGGCCTGCAGCCGGTGGAAATTATCGGGGTTATGAAACCACCAACAGGCCTGCTCTCAGCATTTGGCATGATCGAAGCCTATATGCCGTATGCGACATGGAAAACGGTGTTTAGTAAAAAAGATGTTACCGGAATCGCACTCCAAGTGGAGTCAGAAGAACAGATTAAGGCTGTTGGAGACCAAGCGATGCGGGAATTAAATACCTTGCACAACACGGAGGAAGCCTACCAGGTGCAGAATATGGAGGAAATTGCTCAAGGGGTCGGGAAGGTTACAAGCATCATGACGGCTATTATTGGCAGTATTGCGGGCATTTCCTTGGTCGTGGGCGGGATTGGTGTCATGAACATTATGCTCGTATCGGTGACGGAAAGAACCCGCGAAATCGGGATCCGTATCGCCTTAGGAGCAACGCAACGGCAAATCTTAATTCAATTTTTGATTGAAGCGATTACACTCACTTTAATTGGAGGAGTGATCGGCATCTTGTTCGGCTGGGGAGTCGCATCCATTATATCTCTAATTGCCAAACTGCCAACACTCATCTCTTGGCAAGTAGTCCTTGGCGGCGTTCTCTTCTCCATGGTCATCGGTGTCATCTTCGGCATCATGCCGGCCAATAGAGCCGCGAAACTGAACCCAATCGAATCACTACGTTACGAATAGCAACAGGGGGAAGGTTCTTCTGTTTCCCCGATATTTCCATTGCGGGCTCTGTGGAGAGAAATCTCTGCAGGGCTTTTTTTACATGGCAAGAATAGGGATGAAGGGACAGGTAACTATTATGCACGAGATCACTCAAAAAAAGTGGCTGTCCCCATTAAAGTAATGCATGACTTCGCTGGGGACAGCCACTAGAATTCATTCAAACTCAAGATTCTTTATCGTTAAGCTCATCATACCATCTGCCATGATGGGCTTTTGCATAGTCCTCGCTTACATCACCTTTAATCATTCCTCTAATGGAGGCACGAGAGTTCGGGTGTCCAATTGACAAATAGATGTGGCCGATGACAACTGCGATGGCAAGGCCAAGGGCAATGTTATGAACCGGGTAGGCCCAGGAAATGATGCCTGCTGAAAAATATTGCGGAAACCACATCACAATTCCTGAGCCCACTAACATTAACCAGCACATCATTTGCAGCAATGAATTGATTTTTTCTCCTCCGTTAAAGAAGTCTTGCTTTGGCACTTTTGCGTGACCAGTGAAAAGCTCCTTCGGGAAGGCCACAAGCATTTTAAAATCGCGGGAATGCCATGTAAAACACTGTTTTAGCCAAAAAGTAATGCTTTTGCGATCAAAAATAAGCTGATAAAACGGAATCAGGATAAAGATGACTGCCATAATCCGGTGAACAAGTCTTGCTCCAGCCGGACCGCCAAAAACAGGATACAGCCAATTAAAAAACGCTGTATACATCGGTAGACCTGAAATGTATAGCATGAAAAAGGAAAAAACCATCGCCCAGTGAGCAATTCGAAAATGAATCGTGAATCGTTTCACATATTTTTTATTTGCATTACTCATGTTCATGGCCCCCCTTTTCAGAATCATTCTTTCGCAGAATCGTATTCGAAATAGCAGCCCCGATAACCGCCATCGTTGTCGCCCCAAGCATCATCTTGCCAAGCGGTTGGGCGTAATCCTTCCAAACAATTTGAGAGAGCTTAGGCTGCGGATTTTCGGGCAGTCCGTATACAGATGGCTTATCCGCTAATAAATACACCATTCCAACTCCATCGATTCCCTGCGGGTTGTAAATATTGGCATTTGGATAACGCTTTTTCACTATTTCTAAGCGTGCTTGAGCTTCCTTTAGCACTTTTTCTTTTTCATCATAAACAAGACAATCAGTATGACAAGCAGTGACACAGGCAGGTCTCAGACCCTGTTCTAGACGGTTTGTGCAGAGGTCACATTTTTGTGCGCGGCGATACTTTTTCCCATTTTTATCTTGCAGATCAACCAGCTTAATAACCTCAAAATAACAGCCTTGAACGCAATAGCCGC
>CALGSR010000455.1 GCA_937902115.1 uncultured Bacillus sp.
GACAGCTGTAAAAGACGGAGAGGGTTTCCCGGTGAAAAAGCTGTTCACAAACAAACGGAGCTTGAGCACAGTTGCCTTCTGGGTGGCGATTTTCTGTACGATGATGATGGCATACGGCTTAAATACATGGCTGCCAAAAATGATGCAGGATTCAGGATTTAGTCTCACATCAAGCCTCTCCTTTAATATTATGCTTTGTGTCGGACAAATTGCTGGTACTTTGATAGGCGGATATGTGGCGGGGAAAATTGGTTATAAGAAAGTCCTTGTTACGCTTTATTTAATCGGTGTTGTAACATTTATTGCCTTGAGCATGACGGCAAATGTTTCCCTTGTATACTTTTTGATCTTTTTAGGCGGGGCAAGTACAGTAGGGGTAATGAACTTAGGGAATCCATATATTACTGAATATTATCCGCATGAGATCCGAGCCACCGGAATGGGGTATGCGCAGGCGATTGGACGAATCGGTTCCATCCTTGCCCCAATTTTAATTGCGATGCTGCTTGTAACAGGGATCGATTCAAAAATAATCTTTGCAGCCTTTGCTGTGCCAAGTATTTTAGCGGCCCTTGGTTATCTTTTAGTCCAAGAAAAATATGGCTCTTTTGATCGATTAACAGAGGAAAATGAAGTGAATCCTCCATCCATTGAAGCAGAAAATAGAAAAGTGATTCAATCGTAGTTAACGTTTTTTGTAAATGTAATTTAAAAAGGGGACAAGGTAACAAGATGAGATCGAAAGGTTTAGGTATATCGAATTGCCTGAACCTTAAATTTTATAATAAATATACTATAATAGAAAACATCTTGAATTATATACTTCTATATTCACTAAATGAAATCATTTGAGGTGATTTTGTTGATTACGACTAATAAGAAAACAGCTGTTTTACAATCCGTTCAAAAGGGACTTCAGATATTAAAGCTTTTTAGCAGCGAAAAACCGGTATGGGGATTAACAGAAATAGCCCATACTCTTCAATTGAATAAAAGTACTGCCAGCCGGCTAATAAGTGAGTTAGTTGCTGAAGGTTTTATCCAAAAAGAAGGAAGAAAATATAGTCTTGGATTCACATTGCTTTCGGTTAGCGGAGTTGTCACTTCCCATTTGGAAATCCACCGGGAATCGAAAGATATATTAAAAGAATTAGTGGCCGAATTAGGAGAAACAGCTCATATTGCCATTTTAGAGGGAAAAGAAATTACCTATGTACATAAAGTAGAATGTATGAATCCAGTGCCACTGCTATCTTCGATTGGAAAGAGTAACCCGGTTACTTGTACTAGTGCCGGCAAAGTATTATTGGCTTTTCAGAAAAAGCAGTATATCGTAGATAGTATCATAAATGAAGGGCTCCCGTACATGGGTCCGAATAGTCCAACAGACCCCGAAATATTGAAGCGGCAATTAAGTCAAATACAACTACAAGGATATGCGATATGTATTGATGAAATGCATGAGAATGTAGTGAGTATAGCGGCACCGGTCAGGGACTATACCGATGATGTGGTAGCGGCAGTCACGATTGTGGGTACAAGGGATCGAATCGATGAATCTATCATGAATCGCTTTATAGAAAAGATGATAGGGGCGGGAAGTGAGATTTCTAAGAGACTAGGATATATTCCAGAATAGCTGGGAAGGAGTGGACTATCAGTGAGATATCCCGCAGTGAATGATTATCAATATTCATCCTTTAGAAATGCTCTCCGTCTCCTCAATTTATTTACCGCCAATGAACCTGAACTGCAATTAGAGGATATTGCAAGTGGATTAGAAGTTGGACAGAGTACCGCCTATCGGTTAGTTCATACACTGATAGAGGAAGGCTTCGTTGTAAGAGATCCCTCTGCTAAATCTTATCGTCTGGCGGCGTCTTTTTTGGCCTATAGCCAAACGATTATTACAAAGGTAGATTTATGTAATGTATCGCTGGAGTTAATTGAACGATTAGCAGAAACAACGGGAGAAACGGCACATATTTCGGTTCTAAAGGATCACGAGGCTTTGTACCTTTTAAAAATCGATAGTTTTTACCCTGTCCATTTATTGTCACATGCAGGGAGGAAAAACCCGCTTCATTGTACGAGCACTGGCCAAGTATTGTTAGCCTATCAACCGGATTTAATGATAGAACAGGTGATTAATAAGGGACTGACAGCCTATACATCGAAAACAATAACCGATCCGATAGAGCTAAAGAATCTATTACAAACAATACGTACGCAAGGATATGCCGTCAGTAAAGAAGAGCTTCACGAAGGGGTTGGATCAATAGCGGCCCCTGT
Source organism: uncultured Bacillus sp. (assembly GCA_937902115.1). GTDB lineage: Bacteria > Bacillota > Bacilli > Bacillales > Cytobacillaceae > Bacillus_BD. The sequence continues at coordinate 2,293 of CALGSR010000455.1, forward strand.
AAAGAATAACGAAGGAAAAGTCATAGCGGCCGTTAGTATTGCCGGCCCTACCCGTAGAATAAACCAACATACCGTCCCAAAAATAATAAAACAAGTTGAACAAGCAGCAGATGAAGTAACAAAAAAATTACAAAGATAAACAAAGTTGCAGAAGGATGTAGGCGCCCTTTTTGAGAAGGGCGCTTACATTCATGCATTTTACGAAAGCAGTACAATGTTTTCTTATCCAAAAACTGTCAACAGCACCATCATTCCATTCGATAAACCGTGAACAATCACCGAAGGCCAGATGGAGTTCGTTCATAAACATAGGCAAAAATGAACCCAGAGAGGAAATTTACAGGCATCGCATTATAAGTTGGAATTTGAACAAGAACACAATGCGTTGAACATCAGAGCTACATCCGGACAATGATTGCCCCGCCATCACCATTTGCATTTGTATTAATATTATTCTGTTGTATGTACCGAAGCATCTGATTATTATATTCAACCATTTTAATAAGTATATCTAGTTGCTTCTCGATATTTATGATTCTTTGATGAATATTTATTTGGCCCATCTGAGCATTTCCCTGTTGAGCTGCGTAATAAGGATTGAAAAATTGCTCTTTGTTCATCCTGAACCCTCACTCTCCTTTATATAGGTCCTCGTATTACTTCTTATTTTATGTAAAATGCTTTAGGGCGTTCGCCTAAACTTATTTTAACCTGTCGCTAAAGTATCGGGCGCTATTCATTTAGAGGGCGTCTTTTACATTGTCCAATGAAAACTCAAGAATAAGTGAAACCATTCTCATGAATCAAACGTATATGTAAATAAAAGTAAATAAGAGATAAAATTATAAATGAGGTGAAATTATTGGATTTGTGGTTCTATTTCATGGTAATTATTGGGTTTAGTCTCCTTTATTATGGCTATGAAAATAAGAAGAAATATGAATTGGAAATCAAAAAGATAGAATTAGAACAAAAAAAGTTGGATTTAGAAATGAAAAAACTAGAAAATGGGATAATGCTGCAAAAAGACAATAACGAATGTGTAAAAACATTGATACAGCAATAAAAAATAGGATGAGAAAATCATTTCCGATTTCTCATCCTATTTGCATTGTGGTTTACTGTTTTGCACCTTTAAAGAGAACCAGTTAGAAGAGTAGCTAAGATCCTTGTTATTGAGATCACATCCATTGGGAAGTCATCTCATATATTTCCTCATTCTGGAGATATTATTCATTAATGTATTGAACAGGGGGGATTCTAATTGGAAGATAAAACAAAACTTCATTTAACAGCTCCGGAAATGGCTAGTTTATGGACACAATACTTAAATGATTCATTAGCTGTTTGTGTCATGAGCTATTTTTTAGAAAAGGCAGAGGATGAAGAATTACAGCCGATTATTGAATGGACACTTGATACAGCTAAGGAGAATATCTCCATTATGCAGGAGCTCTTTGAAAAAGAGAGTTTTCCACTCCCGGTTGGATTTACGGAACAGGATGTCAATCCGAAAGCACCCAAGCTTTTTACGGATACATTTATGTTAGTATACTTAAAGCAAATGTCTATGTTTGCCACGACGGCGAGCGGTGGAGCATTAGGGGTGGTCACTCGACCAGATATTGTTGCTTTTCATAAGCGTGTCTATGAAAAGGGTATTAAATTAGCCGATAAATCAAGAGAATTATTGCTAAAACAAGGGACTTTGATAAAACTACCTTCTATTTCAATTCCGCAGAAGGCCGATTTTGTAAAGAAACAACATTTTTTAGCAGGATTTTTTGGAGAAAAAAGGGCGCTTACAGCAATAGAAATTACCCATTTGTATCTAAATGCGCAAACAAATGCCATCGGAAAAGCGATAGTGATGGGATTTGCTCAAATAGCGCAAAACGATGAGGTAAAGCAATTTTTAGTAAGAGGAAAAGATCTGTCTCAAAAATATGTAAATGTATTAAGTGAGTTTTTAATAAAAGAAGATATACCTGCTCCTACGGGTTGGGATACATCTGTTTTGAATACAACAGGTTTTGTTTTTTCGGATAAACTGATTATGTTTCATATTTCTGCGATGTTTAGTGCAGCAATTGGCAATTGCGGAATGGCGATAGCAGCAAGTCAAAGAAGAGATATCGGATTAAAATATATGTCGATGATTCCGGAAGTCGTACTGTATGCTGAAGATGGAGCGAATATTATGATTAAACACGGATGGATGGAAGAGCCTCCACAAGCAGTGAATCGGGCCAAGATTCTTGCCGACAATAAATAAATCTCCTGTAACGAAAAGTTAATCCCATTCTAGAGCGCTAACCAGTAACAAAAGCCAAGGAACAATATTTTCCTTGGCTTTAATCATAATATCCGTGTATTTGCAAAGAATACTTTAGAAGAATTCTTTGGGGGAAATTACGAAAATATGCACCTAAATCATTAATCATCACAAACCCTGAGCCGAGATTAGTTAGTCCGATTACATAAATATCAAAAAATATTATCAGCAAATAGTTGGAGGAATCTTAGTGGAAACAGAACATCATGTTGATTTAACATCGTCAGAAATAGCAAATATATGGATGGTTTACCAGGAAAGTACAATGTCTATATGCGTCATTAAATATTTTTTAGCAAATATTCAAGATACAGAAATACAGAACATATTAGAACTTGGTTTACATTATTCTCAAACACGGGCCCAACAAATAACTGCCATGTTTTCTAACGAACAACTTCCGGTTCCAGATGGATTTAGTGAAGAAAATGATCTTCATTTACAAGCACCTCGTTTGTTTACGGATATCATGTATCTGATTTATATGCAAAATCGGGCAAAAATTGCACTTGAAACTTTTACATTGGCTCTAACAGAATCAACTCGATCAGACCAACGTCAATTTTTTTCTAATTGTATTAATCAAGCTGTAGAACTATTTAACAAAGCAACCGAATTAATGTTGTCAAAGGGTATATTGTCAAGGCCCCCTCATATTCCAAAATCGAAACAGATTGAATATGTTCAGAAACAAAGCTTTTTAACCGGTTGGTTTGGCGAACGTAGACCTCTTAATGTAATCGAAATGTCGAATGTCTTTTCTAATTTAATACAAAATATAATAGGAAAAGAAATAATCACGGGATTTAGTCAAGTGGCAAAGTCCCAGGATGTTCGTAATTATATGGTAAGAGGAAAACAGATTGCAGCTAAACAGGTTGAAATTTTCGGATCCACTTTAAGTAAAGATAATTTGTCACCAGCTAGTAAATGGGGTATTGAGGCAACAGATTCTATCGTTGCCCCCTTTTCCGATAAACTGATGATGTTTCACATAACAGCGATGATTGGGATTGCAATAGGTGATTTTGGTACGAGCTTCGGTAGAAGTCTAAGACATGATTTAGGAGCTCTTTATACTCGATTAATGGCAGAAATTGCTCAATATGCAGAAGATGGTGTAAACATAATGATTGAAAATGGCTGGCTGGAGCAACCACCACAGGCGCCTGAGCGAGATCAGTTAGCCAACAAGAAATGAATACATTATCAGGAGAAAGATAATCGAGATAGTCCTTTGCAAGATTGCGACATCTGGATTTAATCAAATTCTAAATGGTAAGTTTCTCATTAATAAAGGCTGTATTCGTAAAGTTTGTTGTTAAAATTTAAAGGCCAATTTTAACGTGCAATCAGGTATTTTGGGCATTTTTATCTAATTTGCAGCTCTTTTCTCAATAAATTTCTAACAACTTCAACCTTTATGCAGGAACAATAAGTTTTTTTACTCCAAAAGCAACAATGTCTAAGAAAAGAGTCTTAATAAATAAGCGCTAATCTTTAATACAGATTAGCGCCTATTTAAATTTGAGGATCATGATTGTGGAGGATTTATCTTCATTTGATTCACTTCCTTCATACAAGGATGAAATATGCAATAGCCTTTCTTGTTCCAATTTCAAAATGGCACTTCCTTCTGTAGTTATCCTATAAATAGAACTATTAAAAAATTCATCGAAGGAACCTAAAGTAACATCTTTATAATTAGGCAAAAATTCAATCTAAAAAGTCGATCTCCATTACGTAGGAAAATCGACTTTTTGTGTTATCTTATTCCATTAAAGAACCATATTCCGGAGCAACTCTTTTATAAAAATAGTACGGATGTCCTTGTAAGGATATAATAGTCTTATACTAAATCAAGGGGGCATTGTTTTATGAGCCAAAGAGTTTCTTACTATGAAATGGCACCTGATGGGATGAAAATTATGATGGATATGGAAAAATACACGAAAACAACGTCCGTCGATAGAACACTTCGTGAACTTATTAAAATTCGTGCTTCTCAAATTAACGGCTGTGCCTATTGTTTGAATATGCATACAGCAGATGCACGGAAGATGGGAGAAACTGAACAACGAATATATTGTGTCAGTGCGTGGAAAGAGTGTGAATTTTACACAGAAGCAGAAAAAGTGGCTTTAGAGTTGACAGAGAACGTAACATTAATCCCAACAAAACGTGTTCCGGATGAGCTTTATCAACGAGTGCGTGAACACTATGATGAAAAACAGTATATTGACCTTGTTCTGATAATTAACCAAATTAACAGTTGGAATAGAATTTCAATTGCAATGGGGAATGTTGCAGCCGAAAAATAATAGCCCTTAACCACATTTTCAATATTCCTCTATCAGGCGCGATCAAAGGATTAATAACCCCAATTTCTCATTTATGTTACTGAGAGATTGGGGTTTTTCTATTGCTTTTTGAAGATAATTGGGAATTTGTGTTGCCTATTTTATAGTTGTAAGGTCGAAGGTTGTCATAATTATTGTCTACCGTTCCTAAA
>CALGSR010000456.1 GCA_937902115.1 uncultured Bacillus sp.
ATGATAGAAAAACAATTTGATGTAAACTGTTGAGATAGATTCTTGTGAAAGAGTAATAAACCATTTGAAGCAGTGAAGGAGGTGAGAAACATGTCACGAAAAAAGGCAGTTAAGGTTCTTCGAAAGAAAAAAAATCCAGAAAGCGTTCAACGCTTTACTCAAGTTCAGAATCTTGGCGGAAATAGACTGACGGCTAAAGAATTTAAGCTCCTTAAAAGAATGACACATAGTGCGAAAGCATTGCGAAATATTGGGCTTTACACCATCAAAAAAAGCTATCGCGAGAATGCTAAACATGCGACTGTTAAAGAAATTGATGATGCGATGAAAGCCGATATAAATTATTGGGTAGTTCAATCAAATTCTGTTCAGGCGATTCGCCGTTCGCTGCTTAATGAAGTGAACTGCTTTTTTAAAGCGCTTGAATCGTGGAAAGAGAATCCCGAGAAGTTTACAGGCCGTCCGAAGTTTCCGAAATATCAGCCTAAAGAAGCAAAACGTATCATCGAAATCTACCAAATCCCGAAGATAGATAAAGATGGATACTGGATTCTTCCGATGAATAAAGAATTCAAGAAACGCTTTGGTGTAATAAAAATTCGCATGCCTAAAAACTTGTTAAACAAGAAGGTTACTTACATTGAGATTGTACCAAAGCAAAAAGGTCGGTTCTTTGAGGTGCATTATACGTATGAAGTGCAAGCAGCTCAAATGAAAAAACAACCAACGACAACTGTAAACGCTTTGAGTATTGACTTCGGTGTAGATCATCTGATGGGCTGTGCAACAAATCATGGAGATACCTTTTTAATAGATGGTCTTGTTTTAAAATCGATCAACCGTTACTTCAACAAAGAGCTCAGCAACCTGCAACAAAAGAATGTTGAGAATGGTCTTTCTAAACGTGTCGTGACAAATAAGCAAGCAAAACTTTGGATAAAACGAGAACGACAAATAAACGGATATATCTCACAAGCCGTCGGGCTGCTTTTTAAAAAGGCCAAAGAGCTTAGCGTCGACACGATCGTTGTCGGTTATAACGCTGGTTGGAAGCAAGAAGTTGATTTAGGCAAAAAGAATAATCAAAACTTTGTCCAGATTCCTTTTGCGAAAATAACCGCAGCGATTGAAAACAAATGCCTGAGAGAAGGGATTCGTTTTGTTAAACAAGAAGAAAGCTATACGTCAAAAGCTAGTTTCCTAGAAAGAGATGAAATACCTATTTGGTCGAAAGATGATAAAAATACGTATCTTTTCAGCGGTAGACGTATGACTCGCGGAATGTACTGTTGTGGAAATGGAAAACAGATTCATGCAGACATCAATGGTTCATTAAACATTCTGAGAAAATCAGGACTCGTAGAATTACCAATAACGTTAAAATTAAAAAATCCAATGAAATTAAAAATTCAAAAACGTAAAGCCGTTGCTTAGCGCATGGCATATAGTGGGTGTGTCAACCATCCAAGTGTATTCGGCACTTTTGTGTCGGGGCTTGTAGTACATAGTTCGTAAGGCTATGACTTCATCGTATCATGCGGGGACCTTAACTCTTAGTAGGGAGGGTGCAAGTGGGAAAACGATCGTTCATCGCCAGTACCGACCTAAAACTCTCTTGGGGTGTCACTGCAAGGTGGCATGGACTTTGGAGCGTCAAACTGTATAGTAATAGACGAGAAGACCCAAGGTTCTAACTCAAGCCCCCACTTCAAACAGACTGTAAGGTTGTTAAGTGGTGGGTCGTTGACCATAGATACTATATAAGTACATTTGATTCGATTGAATAAAGTTAATGGTTATTTAAAATGGTTGTTACTGATTTAAAACAGTATCTTAATTCCGACATACATTATAAGTATCTATCGGGTTATCGGGGGTACTGAAATCTGTACTGACTTTGAAAATTAGAAGGTACGAAATAACTAGTTAAGGTAAACACTTACTACATCTATAATAATCTGCGATCACCACTCAAACCATATCGAGTGTGTTGCACAGATCATTTTAAAGTGAAAAAGAGAGGCAAAGAAGCTTAAACTTCTCGCCTCTATGCAATATTAGTGGTGCACACCGATAATAAATTATTAGTGTGCCGTCTGCTTTTACTTCGATTCGATTTCTTCTAGGCAGGTGTTGTAACCTTTTTCGATACCTTGCTTTTTTTATCATTCGGCCAAAAGTAACCCGGTAATTGTTTTGAGCTCCTTTTCTACACTCCGACTCGTATCCCTCTAGAAGTCATCACGGGCGTTGCGTAATTCGATAAAGTCCTCCAATGTTTCCACTTGCAGAAAGAGGTTAATTTCTTTCTCCCTGCCGATCGTTGTCGGGAGTGTTGGCTGTCCTTTTGCACGCAATTCCCGGACTTCTTCCAATACTTTGGAAATTTTTTTATTATCCGGCTGCATATCGTATGCAAAACGTAAATTAATTTCGGTATACTCGTGAGCGGGAAAAACATTTATACCATCATCCAAGCGCTTAAATTTATGCAAGGTTTCATATTGAGCTTTGTAGTCGCCGGTAAAAACCCGACCGCATCCTGCTGAAAACAAGGCATCCCCGCAAAAGAGAGCATCTCCCATTATAAAGCTGATATGGCCATGTGTATGACCTCCCGTGTCGAAGACTTGAAAAGTTTGACCCAACAAGTTAAAGAAGTCCCCTTCCTTTACAACACGATTCGCCAAGGCCTCCGTTTCTTTCGGTCCATAAACCTGACTTTCCGGATATCTCGCTACAATCTCCTGTACCCCACCGGTATGATCATCATGCTTATGCGTTAAAAGAATGGCCGCCAAACGAAGCTGCTTTTCTTCGAGGTAATCAAGGACACCTTTCGTTTCTCCCGGATCAACCACAACAGCCTCTGTTCCTTCTTGAATGCACCATATGTAATTATCAGAAAAGGCTTTGATTGGATGAATAATCACTCTACGATTCCTCCTATTTTCATATATCTGCGGATTGAAGACTAGTTTTTCCCCCTTCCGCTGACAAGTTTTAGCTTACCTACCTCACTATCATAACATGGAGATTATTAATATACATGAGGGAGATCAACCTCCTCTGTCTGTAATTCAATCCGTAATCCTGTCAACCTCCTTTGGTGGACCACCAGTTGTATGGCGGCTTATTGAAAAAGTTACGATAGATGAAGATAAGCAGCCTACTGTTGAATTCAAATCAGGTGTTGAAATTAATATAGTAGAAAAAGAGTAGCTGTTCAAAAACAGGCTGCTTTTTTTCTGTTAATAAATCCTTATACATTCCTGATAATTACCTTTTATCCTTTAATTATTGAATGAGGGGGTTATTAGGATGTCAGATTATTTTTTAGAAGTAAAGGGCTTAACCAAAAAGTTCAAGAATTTAATAGCTGTAAATAATGTTTCGTTATCTATTAGGAAGAATTCTGTCTATGGTTTACTTGGACCAAACGGTGCAGGAAAATCAACGATATTAAAAATGATTACAGGGATGATGAAACCGTCCTCTGGGGAAATATTATTTGAAAATCATCTGTGGACAAGGAAAGATTTAAACGATATAGGAGCATTAATAGAAAATCCTGCCATATACCCAAATTTAACAGCAATGGAAAACTTAAATGTTGCCTGTACGCTTCATGGGCTTCCTAAGATAAGGGCTGAAGAAGTGCTAAATATTGTAGACCTTGAGAAATCAGGAAAAAAGAAAGTGAAGAATTTTTCTATGGGAATGAAACAGAGGTTAGGGCTTGGCATTGCGATTATCCATAATCCAAAGCTGCTTATTCTTGATGAACCTACTAACGGTCTAGACCCAATCGGTATTGAAGAGTTGAGGGAATTAATTAAAACCTTTCCCTCTAAAGGTATTACAGTCATTCTATCCAGTCATATTCTATCAGAAGTAGCACAAGTAGCTGATGAAATAGGCATTATTTCAAATGGAATCCTCGGCTACAACGGTAAAATAAATCATGAAGATAATCTTGAAAAACTATTTATGGAAGTCGTGGAGAGAAATAGGGGTGTAAACAAATGATGGAAATAATTAAAGCGGAATTTCAAAAGAGTAAAAGAACAACGACAAATAAATTCGTTTTGATTACACCATTATTTACACTTTTATTATGTGTTTTATGGGGTGGGGGTCAAAATGGAGCGTATAATTGGTGGTATGCTATGTTTCTTCCTGGAATGCTAGCTATTATTTCTGCTCAAGTAATTACAAGGGAGAAAAGCATTTCCTATAAAGGAGTCCTTTTGTATCCTAAAGAAAAGGGTTCTATCTGGTTGGGAAAGGTATTATACATTAGTATTTTACTTATATTTTCTAGTTTAGTATTTATGATCGGGATTGAAGTCATTGGTTTTCTTTTTGGCTCCACTATTCCTTTTAAGGCTAATATGTTTGCAACTGTTATATTAATACTCACATTTTTATTTACGATTCCTGTTAGTTTGTTTTTAACTGTCCAATTAAATATGTTTGTTGCTGTTCTTGTTAATATAGGGATGACAATCATTGGTGTAGTAAGTTTTGGTACAAATTCAATTTTACAATTCTCACCTTATGGAACATCATCCGCATTAATGGTACCGATTCTTCACATTTTACCAAATGGTCTTCCAGTACCGGATCATAGTCCATTATTAAATGGTGCTTTGATAGGGAAGGATACGGTTATCAATATTATAGTCTTTATCATTCTGGCTATTCTGACTACCTTGTGGTTTAAGAAAAAAGAGGTGAATTAAATGATACAACTAATAAAGCTTATAAAGGCTGATATAATGAAAGTAAAATCTACCCAAATGATAGGGATGCATCTGTACATTCCCTTACTCGGATTGATTATATTCTTAGGCTATTATTCTTATACACCGTGGAGTGATTTTAGCAAGATATCCGCTTATTTACAGGTTTTATGTATCATTTTTCCGATTTTAATTGGAATAATTACTTCAATGGCGGCAGATCAAGAATATACAGCAGGGGGATTTCAGAATGTTTTAAGTTGTTCAGAACGAAAGTATTTAACTTTTACTGGTAAACTACTTTTATTTTTATTGCTGGGGACTTTAAGTACGCTATTAGCAGTAATGGGCTTTTATTTCGGTTATTCTTTTATAGGAAATAATATTTACCCTATTTATATAAATCTAGCTGTTGTTGGAATTTTCATATGGGGCAATGTGTTTCAATATATTCTCCATTTCTTTTTAAGTTTTAGATTTTCAAAGGGAGTTTCCATTGGAGTAGGTATTGCAGAATCTCTTGCAGCAGCATTATTTTTAACAGGCATGGGAGATAGTAGATGGCCATTCGTCCCAAGTTCTTGGAGTATTAGATTTGTTGGATCTTTATTACTGGAATATCAAAATGGCAGCAGTGTATGGATAGATCCAGATTTACATTTAGGAATTATTGTATCTATTGTTGTAACTATCTTATCCATTGTAACTGCGTTAGTGTGGTTTACAAGATGGGAAGGGAATAAGCTAGAAGAATAGAGGGGTGCTATGGCAAATATTTTAGTTGTAGATGATGATAAGGCAATTCTAGATTTGATTGAAAATATCCTTAGTAAAAGTGGTCATTTTGTTAAAAAAATAGAGAATCCAGAAAAAGTTTTATCCGAAAATTTCGATTACTATAATCTAATCATTCTGGATATAATGATGCCTGGCATTGATGGGTTTCAATTATGTTCGCAAATAAGGGCGCAAGTAGATTCTCCTATTTTATTTCTTACAGCAAAAACAGAGGAAGCAGATATTATAAAGGGATTAGGATTAGGTGCAGATGATTATTTAACAAAACCTTTTGGAGTTCAAGAACTTCGTGCAAGAGTAGATGCTCATATTAGAAGAGATCGAAGAGAAAAGATGCACTCGGTTAATATAGGCAATGTTAGATTTTCAATATCCGGTAAAGAGTGTTTCATACTGGATAATAAGATTCCTCTTACTAAAAGTGAATATGAAATAAGTGAGTATTTAGCCCTTCATCATGGTCAGGTCTTTTCAAAGGAGCAAATATTTGAATCTGTTTTTGGGTTTGAAAAGGAAAGCAATTTAAGTGCCATCGTTGAGCATATAAAAAATATTCGAGCTAAATTCATCCGATTTCGAGAAGAACCAATTAAAACAGTTTGGGGAATAGGGTACAAATGGGATTGAAAAAAAGTAAAAAACTTCGCACGATTTTTATTGAGTATGTAGTATCTCTTGGGGCTTTAATTATTTCTTTACTGTTAGCTAATTACTTCATATTTACTTCAGCCTCAATGGTGTATCCAGCCAATTATTCTGAAAAAGCAATTCAAAAAAATTATAATGAACTAAAGGATTCACCTAAGGTAACAATGGATTTATTAACACCGATGAGTAGTTTTGGTGTTTATGCAAAAGATGGGAACTTCTTATATGGAAATTTTTCTTCCGAGATTATAGAAATAAATTGGGATATCTATCGTAACGGGGATAATTCAGCAGGTCTATCAAATTATATTATTTGTATTGAGAGAGAAAAGGATATATTGATCATTAACTATCCATTAACGATGCAATTTAAAAATGACATGTTAAGAAAAGTTTTACCTAATGCAGAATTGGTTGTTGTATTTTTATTTTTCCTGCAACTTATTACAATCATTGTCTTGTGGTCTAATCGATTTGCTAAAAGGGTTAATCGTGAATTACAATCCCTCCTCGT
>CALGSR010000457.1 GCA_937902115.1 uncultured Bacillus sp.
TCCATTAAATCAGCAAGCAGATCGATATTTAAATGCAGCAAAAAACGCTTTCGATGCTTTTCCGGCAGATCCTCATAGATTTGGGCAATATCATATGGCTGCAATTCATCCAGAATCGTATCCAGTTCTTTTTGTTTATTTTCCTTTAAGACCTTAATAATATATAGTGTAATTTGATTTTCAGTCATATTCTGAATCAAATTTCTCACTCTCCTTCCACCGGAAAAGTCGTTGTAATAAAATAAGAAGGTGTTTCTGCCTTTTCTATTATAAGAAAATATCACTTCAAAAGAAATGATAGTTTTGTAATACTTTTGTTTTATCTGCAGGAAAAGCGTGAATGCTACTACAGTATATGTTAATCTTCTCGTTTGGAGAAAGAGTTTGTCAGGAAAAAACACATCCTAATATAGTGTCTCATTAAAAAATATTATTGATTATATAGGGTATTTTCCTGCTGATATTTGCTATGATAAGGGACAAATAGGCATACAAAAGATAAGAAAGCATAAGATAGCTGAACTTTGATTAGTGTCTAGCTCCAGCGCCTAGCGATTAGTGTACTTCACACTTCCTCCCTACGATAAGTCAACATCGAATCGCCCTGTCGTGCTCTTCGTGTTTCCTTTATCTCAAGAAGGGAGTGCTCCAGTCCATACGTCGCTGACCAAGGCGCTTGCGCTTTTCTAATGATGCGGCTGTTTAGGAATAAGCATGCTTACACTATATGTGGGGGTTTCATTGTTGAAAAGAAATTCTGATATACGAGATGTGATTTACATACATTTAAATGAAAAACATCAATATGTGCTGTCATATGGCATCGAGTTCTTTGAATTTGTCTTATCTTTATCAGATAGATTAAATCATTTACTTCTTCTTAAACATCAATTTGATGACAGTGATTTTAATATGCATACGATGCTTGACTATGTCCCTAAAAAGAGAATCATGAAGCTTGTCGATGATGAAGTATATCGATATGGGAACTTTTGTTGGATTGATTTTGAAGAGATGGACGGATTAGACGAACTCCCAGGACAAGCTTTGGCAGAATTGCTATATATTGGGCATGTCAAGGAGCATTTGAAACTGCCTTTTTACAGTTATTTAGGCAACCGTTATGTTTATTTGGCGCATGATGATGGATGGTTTAACAAAACCTATTATCGTGATTTGAACGATTTTTATCAACTAGTAAGCCAGGTCATTGCAATGAAGCTTAGTTTTGCTAAGCCGGAAAAAAATATCTTAGGGATTAAAAGGAAGAAAAGTTATCCTGAGGTCGACATGCACCTCATTTTATCGTTGAAATCGTTAATGAAAGAGGGTGTGGTCCTGTCTTTAAAGGGAATGACGCAGAATCGTTATCGTATAGAAATGCCACTGTGGGTCATAGGTGATTTTGCCAATATGGATGATATGTATGAAGAGTACGAAAAAATTCTCAAACGCCCATGTGAGGCCAGATTAATTTTTGATAAAAAGACAAGAGAATGGAAAATGCGAGTACATTGAACATAATCGTTGGAAAATATAAAAACACTGTCAATTCCTTCTGCTAGTGATATAATATTGCCAACGGAAAATTTCATAGTGAAAAAGGGTGTCTTAGTTAAGACTTAATAGGGAAGTTGGTGAAAATCCAACGCGGTCCCGCCACTGTAAATGGGAGTGAACTGTCTAAACCACTGTGCAAAACTGCATGGGAAGGGACAGGGAACAATGATCATAAGCCAGGAGACCTGCCTGATTTTCATATGTACAAAACAACCTGCGAGGATAGGGGATGTACGGTGATGTCTAGTTTTAATTTTATTATAATCTATCTAGCCAACCTGCATCTCCCTGTTTGTGGAGATGCTTTTTTATTGATTTTTTCTAATTGAATTAACGAGGAGGAAATGGAATTGAAAAAAATTTACTCATTATTAATCATTTTGCTGTTCACGATTCTGGTTGCGGCCGGCTGTGGAACTACGGATAAAGAAGATGTAAAAGAAACCGACAAAACAACGAAGACAGAGCAAACTGAAAACGGGGCCTTTCCGGTCACCATTACAGATGCATCTGATAAAGAGGTTGTAATTGAGACTGAGCCGAAAAAAATCGTCTCCCTGATGCCAAGTAATACGGAAATTTCCTTTGCCTTAGGTTTGGGTAAGAAAATCGTTGGTGTTACAGACAATGACAACTACCCTGAGGAAGTAGCAGAAATAGAAAAAGTTGGCGGGATGGAATTTAATGTAGAAAAGATTATCTCTTTAAAGCCGGATCTTGTTCTTGGGTTTGGCGGTTCGGCAATGACAAGTTCTGAGGAAGGTCTGGAGCAAATTCGTAATGCAGGGATTACCGTTCTTGTTGTAAATGATGCATCTAAATTTGACGATGTATATGAAGCAATAAATATGGTAGGAACAGCAACAGGTACAAAAGAAGAAGCTGAAACCATTGTGGCCGACATGAAAGCTAAGGTAGACGAAATTAAAGAAAAGGCTGCTGCTATTAAAGAAGAAGACAGGCAGCGGGTATATATTGAAGTCTATCCAGGACCAGGCGGGATTACTGCAGCCGGAACGAACACCTTTATGGATGAAATGCTTACGATTATCAATGCTGAGAATGTAGTGACGGAGAAAGAATGGCCGCAAATTGATCAGGAAGCCATTATTGCCGCTAACCCGGATGTCATTCTCACAACCTATGGTTTCTATACGGAAGATCCAGTGGGAGTTGTTACAGGCCGTGAAGGATGGCAGGATGTGGATGCTGTGAAAAACAAGCGCATTGTTGACGTTGAATCTGATACTGTCACACGTTCAGGTCCGCGGCTTGTTGAAGGAGTAGAGGAAGTTGCCAAAGCGGTATATCCGGAAATTTTTAAATAATAAAGGAATAGCCTATATTATTGCCCTTTCCTTTTTACTTGTATCTTTTGTTTTAGCAGTCTCAATCGGTACCGTGCATGTACCGGCTTGGGAGATCATTCAAATTATTGGTTCAGAAATTTTCCGTTTTTCTCCGGGAAACATCGATCCGATGTATATGAATATTGTGCTCGATATTCGTGTACCCAGAGTTATATTAGCAGGTCTTGTAGGGGCGTCTCTTGCGATTGCAGGAGCCGCCTTTCAAGGGTTATTAAGAAATCCGCTCGCTGACCCTTATACACTCGGTGTGTCATCGGGTGCCTCAGTGGGTGCGGTCATCACATTGTTTCTGCATTTATCCCTTCCTTTACTTGGTTCCCTTACATTGCCGTTTATGAGTGTGATTTGTGCATATTTAACAATTATATTAGTCCTGTTTTTTGCACAAAAGATTGATCGGTCGATGAAGGTAGAAACGATTATCTTAACAGGGGTTATTTTTAGTTCGTTTTTAGGTGCCTTCATTTCATTAATGATTGCTTTAACAGGCGATGAACTGCGGATGATTATTGGCTGGCTGCTTGGGAGCGTCTCGATGCGGGGCTGGGATTATGTCATGATCATTCTTCCGTTTTTCATCATCGGTTCCATCCTTTTATTATTCAATTCAAGCGAGCTGAATGCGATGTCATTTGGTGAAGAACGAGCTCAAGCCTTAGGTGTAAATGTGAAAAAAAGAAAGCTGTTGATTTTGTCAGCCGGTTCGATTTTAACAGGGGCAGCTGTATCGGTATCAGGTACGATTGGATTTGTCGGCCTTGTCATTCCGCATTTAACAAGGCTCTTGTGGGGCCCGGATCATAAGCATTTATTGCCGTTATCGATGTTAACCGGTTCAGGTTTCTTGATTCTGGCCGATCTTGTGGCGAGAACAATTATTTCTCCATTGGAGCTGCCGATTGGTGTCATTACGGCGCTTATTGGGGCACCAGTTTTTGCATTGATTTTACTTCGTAGTAAAAGGAAGGAAAGGGGGGTATAAGTTGCTGAAGATTGAGAAAATGTGTGGCGGCTACGGCCAGAGGTCTGTCTTAGAGGATATTTCCTTAACGGTAGAAAAAGGAGAACTCTTCGGGATTCTTGGACCGAATGGCAGCGGAAAGACGACATTATTAAAAATGATCAGTGGAATCCTGCCCTATCAGCTTGGAAGCATCATGTTAAAGGGACGCTCCCTGCAATTGTTTAGACCAAAGGAACTGGCAAGAATGATGGCTATCCTCTCCCAACATACATCAGAGGCCTTTTCCTACACGGTAAAGGAAACGGTTTCGCTCGGGCGCT
>CALGSR010000458.1 GCA_937902115.1 uncultured Bacillus sp.
TGCTGGTATCTTTTTAATCTTCCTGATTATTGTACTGGGTGAATTAGTGGTACAAATTCCAATGGCTGTTCTCGTTGGAATTATGATTATGGTTTCGATTGGAACCTTTGACTGGGCTTCCTTCTCGTATTTACGAAAAGCACCGAAAACTGATGCAGTGGTGATGCTTGTCACGGTTGCTATTGTTGTCGTAACTCATGACCTGTCAAAAGGGGTTATTGCAGGTGTGATCTTAAGTGCTATCTTCTTTGTCGCAAAAATTTCATCGATGAAAGTAATGAAGAAAACAGAGGACGAGCGTATAATCTTTGATGTGGAAGGTCAGCTATTTTTCGCTTCAGTCGATGGCTTTGTCGCTGCATTTGATTTCGCTGCAGCGAATCAAACAATTGTCATTGATTTCACAGCTGCCCATGTCTGGGACGACTCTGCGGTTGGTGCAATAGATAAAGTGGTCATGAAGTTTCGTGAAAATCATAACCATGTGACGGTGAAAAACTTAAATGCATCGAGCAGGAAACTCGTAGACAAGCTAGCTGTTTTCAATGATCCGAAATCAAAACTGTCTGTTCATTAATGATAAGAAGTGATCTGGAGGGATGAAACATGTATAAAAAGATTCTCATAGCTGTAGACGGGTCAGAACATTCGATTCGTGCTGCCAAGGAAGCTATAAAAATCGCATCCTGCAGCAAGGATAGCCTGGTAGAACTCGTATATGTTGCCGATTTTTCAAAGTCAAAGAATGAAGTACTTCATTCACAAAGCACAGAAGAACTTGAGCATGCAAGAAGAACCCGTCTGCGTCCGATTGAAGACCTCATGAAAAAAAATCTAATTAATTATGAAGTAAAAGTATTGCGCGGTGAGCCGGGTCCGGCGATTGTTGAATATGCTAACGATGAAGATGACTTTGATTTAGCTATTCTTGGCAGCAGAGGATTGAATAGTTTACAAGAAATGGTTCTTGGAAGTGTAAGTCATAAGGTTGTAAAACGGGTTAATTGCCCAGTATTGATTGTGAAATAAGATCAGAGGAATCGGAGAAAATCTCCGGTTCCTTTTTATTTTGCCTCTGTTAAACTTGGTTGTTGATTTCAGTTTCAGACAAATCAGATCAACATGGTCGTTTTACATAGCTTATAAAAAAAGAATAGTTTTCATAAGGCCAGGGGAAAAATAATGTGAACGCTAGAAATTATTTGAAAGAACAAAAAAATAGAACTTCTTAGTTTTAGATTGATTTTCGTAATACCAGTATATATAATGAAAATAGATTTCGAAATGCAAAATATTGTTTCATAATGTGGAACGAAGTTATATGGTAAATAGAAAATAATAATTTCAAGGTGGGGGTCTCAATGAAAAGAGTAGTAACAATGGGAGAAATTATGCTTCGTTTATCAACACCCGGTCACCAAAAGATTCAACAGGCTAACGTCTTTGATATTGTTTATGGCGGCGGAGAGGCGAATGTAGCGGTTGGCTTGTCCCAGTTGGGCCTAGAATCATCATTTGTAAGTAAGTTGCCAGATAATGCGCTTGGTTACAGTGCGAATCAGCAGTTGAACCGTTTTGGGGTTGAAACCGAACACATGGTATTCGGTGGAGAAAGAATTGGGATTTACTATTTAGAAAAAGGCTATTCCATTCGTCCTTCGAAGGTGATCTATGACCGCAGCGGTTCATCCTTTGCCACATCGAAGACAGGGGAATACGATTTGGAGGCGGCTTTTGCTGGTGCAGATTGGTTTCATATCAGTGGCATCACGCCTGCCTTAAATGAAGAAATTTTTCAATTAACGAAGAAGTCACTAGCAACAGCTAAACGCATGGGCTTAACGACAAGCTGTGATTTGAATTATCGAAGCTCGCTATGGACTTTTGAAAACGCACGCAAAAAAATGACGGAATTAATGCAGGATGTAGATGTGTGTATCGGCGTTGAACCGCTACAGTTATTGGACGGGGATGGCAAAGAAATCAAAGAGCGTCTTCCGGCAAAACCAACTCCAGATGATTATAAAGAGATTATGCAGGAAATGCATCATAAATTAAATCTAAAATATATTGCAATGACGTTTAGAAATCAGTTGTCTGTCAATCATCATCGATTAATAGCGCTTCTCTCAGATGGCAGCGGCTTTTATCAATCGCCTGAAACGGATGTGGAAATTGTTGACCGTGTCGGTACGGGGGATGCTTTTTCAACAGGGCTGGTCTACTCGTTGGTCAATGAATATGAGCCACAGCAAGCGGTTGATTTTGCTACAGCATGCTTTGCCTTGAAGCATACGATTGAAGGCGATGTCAGCTTGATGAGTTTAGCGGAAGTAGAACAATACTTGGAAAATCGTAATTCATTTTCGATTCGAAGATAAGTTAGACTCCAAGTGTAAAACGATTGGGTAATAATTTATTTTTATAAATAACTCAAAATTAATATTAAAGGAGAATAACAGATGAGTTGGTTACCGATACTTTGGGTAATAGTCGGGGTTGCATTGCTTCTTTTCTTAAACATGAAGTTAAAGCTTAACAGCTTTGTCGCCCTTTTGATTGTTGCCATTTTAGTAGGAATATTAAATGGATTGTCTTTAGCGGATGTTATGACGACCGTTAAGGCAGGATTTGGCGGAACGTTGGGCAGTCTGGCACTTATTATTGGTTTTGGAGCTGTCCTTGGAAAATTAATGGTTGACTCTGGTGCCGCGCAGCGAATTGCTACCACATTAATTGATAAATTTGGGATCAAGTATATCGAGTGGGCACTTATCATTACAGGAGCTGTTTTTGGGATTGCGGTCTTTTATGAAGTTGCCTTTATTATTATTGCACCGCTCGTTATTAGTATTGCAAAGGAAGCGAAAATTCCGTTTTTACGTCTTGCAATAACAGCGGTTGCAGCTGCGACCATGTCGCATAGTCTTTTTCCTCCTCAGCCAGGGCCGACAGCACTTGTTGAAGCATATGGTGCGGATATGGGTATGGTTTATATCTTTGGTATTATTGTTTTCATCCCAGCTGTTATTTGTGCAGGTATTATTTTACCGAGATTCTTAAAGAATTTGGATCGACCAGTTCCAAAATTAATGGAGCAGACAAAGCAATTTACAAATGAAGAAATGCCGCGCTTTGCGACAAGTATTATCGTACCATTGACACCTGCAATTATTATTACATTAGGAACAATCATTAAACTCTTCATTGAAGAAGATACTACTTTCTTTAATATTGTAAATTTCTTTGGCAGTGCTGAAATCAGTATGTTAATTTCAGTTTTAATCGCTATTTATATATTTGGCTTAAAAAGAGGCCGTAAGATGAATGAAGTCATGGATTCCTTTGCTGAAGGGATTAAAGGGATTGCGATGATTATCTTTATCGTCGGTGCTGGTGGTGCTTTTAAGCAAATTATCATTGATTCCGGTACAGGTGAGACGATCGCATCCATGATGCAAAACTTAAATATGAATCCATTGATTATGGCGTGGTTGATTACGGCGATTATTCGTATCATGACAGGTCAAGGGGTTGTATCAGCGATTACAGCTGCGGGGATTATTTCACCGCTTATGGTGACAATGGATGTGAATCCGGTTCTGCTCGTATTAGCTACAGCCGCCGGAAGTAACACGATTACACATGTGAATGATGCTTCATTCTGGTTATTTAAAGAATACTTTGGTATCAGCATTAAAGATACTTTTAAAACATGGGGACTGCTGCTAATGGTCAACTCATTTGTGGGACTTGGGGTCGTATTGATTCTAGATATATTTATGTAAAAAAACGAGGTATTCATTTTTTTATACCCTCAATTGTGAAAGTGTCAACAGGAAAGCATACTAGTATTTTTAATAAAGATTTCGTAGATAAAAGGAAAAGCACCCTGATTAGTAGGGCGCTTTTCCTTTTTCAAAACTGCGGCTCTATATGGATATTTGAATCCTTAACTTCATGTTCTTGGAATAATCGCTCTTCTATATCCTCGGCAATTTGGTGACCTTCTACAATCGTTAAAGTCGGCTCAACGAAAATGGTGGCGTCGACAATGGTTTTGTTGCCGTGCAGGCGGGCTTTGATGTCCTTGACTAATTTCACGCCCGGAGTTCCGTTAATCGTTTCTTCCATTTCTTTCAGCTTTTGTACTTCAAATGCATCGGTTAAGTCAAGTGAAGCATCCCTAAAGATGCTCCATGCAGTATGGCAGATCATAAGCCCGACAATGAGGGCTGCTAAAGGATCGAGCCAAGAGAAACCGAAATAGGCACCGAGAATTCCAATCGCTGCCCCGATGCTGACAAGAGCGTCCGAGCGATTATCCTGGGCAGCTGAATAAAGTGCCTTACTATTGATTTTCTTCGATAACTTCAGATTATAAAGATAAACCCCGAACATAAAGACAGCGGACAATAATGCAACAAGAGCAGTAAAGATATTTGGGTCGCTGGCATCCGGCTGATAAAAAGACTTTACTGATTGAAATATGACCTGAAAGCCAACCGTGAACATGATTAATGCGGCAATTAGTGAGGCGATCGTTTCCGCCCTGGAATGACCGTAACGGTGATTTTCATCAGGCGGTTTCTGCGCAATCCGTAAGCCGATTAATACAGCAATCGAAGCAATAATGTCCGTTAAGTTATTCAAACCGTCTGCCCATAATGCTTCCGAATCACCGATAGAACCCGCAGTCAGCTTGGCGGATGATAGCAAAATATAGGCAGCAATGCTAATCCAGGCTCCTTTTTCTGCCTTCTTTAAATTCGATTCCCCCATAGAAACCCCCACTTATCACAATCACTTTCCTTGTTTAGTATCCATTTCCGCGCTGTATTTTATTCCACTTCCAGAGTGCCAGGCAGAAGTGGCATTCATTAGAACTAATGATTTACGATAAAGTTGCGAAAAATAGTAAAAATTTATTGAACTTTTTCTATGTATATTTCATAATATATATGAGCATATATTCATATAAGAAAGTAGGCGGTCATATGGGACACCATCATGGTCATCACCACGACCATCATCACGGTCATTCACATAATCATTCTGGAAATAAAAAGGCGTTATTCTCCGCATTTCTGTTAATTTCACTCTTTATGATTGTGGAAGTTATCGGTGGTCTCGTCACGAATAGTCTGGCGCTGTTATCAGATGCCGGTCATATGTTAAGTGATGCGGTCGCTTTGGGATTGAGTTTCTTTGCTATTAAGCTTGGCGAGAAAAAAGCGTCGCAGTCGAAAACCTTCGGCTACAGACGGTTTGAAATTATCGCCGCATCTTTAAATGGTCTGACATTAATGGCAATCTCCCTGTATATCTTTTATGAAGCCTCACA
This sequence comes from uncultured Bacillus sp., assembly GCA_937902115.1. Lineage (GTDB taxonomy): Bacteria > Bacillota > Bacilli > Bacillales > Cytobacillaceae > Bacillus_BD. Next base: position 5,345 of record CALGSR010000458.1, read on the forward strand.
GCGTTTTCTAAATCCGCCTGAAGTGCAGAGCACGGGAATGCTGATTATTTCTGTTATCGGCCTCTTGGTCAATATTGCCGCAGCCTGGATCTTAATGAGTGGCGACAAGGATGAAAACTTAAATGTGAGAAGTGCCTTCCTTCATGTCATTGGTGATATGCTTGGTTCGGTAGGGGCGATCACCGCTGCCTTATTGATGATTTTCTTCGGCTGGGGAATTGCTGATCCGATTGCTAGTGTCATCGTAGCCGTCTTAATTCTCATCAGCGGCTGGAGAGTGACCAAAGAATCACTCCATATCTTAATGGAAGGAACGCCGGATCAATTTGATGTCGAAGATGTAAAAACAGCGTTATTACGTATTTCCCATGTCATCGAAGTACATGATCTTCACATTTGGTCCATCACATCAGGAATGCCGATGCTAAGCTGTCATATTGCAATAGATCCATCGGGAATTCACGATACCGTTCTGCAGGAGGCGCAAAAAATTCTGCACGATGATTTCGGGATCGAGCACAGTACTCTCCAGGTAGAAAATAAGCAAATGGGATGTCCGAATCCACATCAAAGCTGTAATTAATGATGCGCGTGTTCGATCGTCTGTTTTAGAATATCCATCACATGTTCATCATCATGTGTATAAAATAAAGACGTACCTTCGCGGCGGAATTTTACGAGCCGCAAATTTTTCAGGAAGCGGAGCTGATGGGATACTGTTGATTGCAGCAGTCCCAGTTTTTCAGCAATTTCATTCACAGAATGCTCCCCGTGAAAAAGTAAATGAAGGATCCGGATCCGAGTCGGATCAGAGAGCGCTTTAAAAGTTTGCGACACGATAAATAATGTTTCTTCATCAAGCTCTTGGTCAGCAGATGGCTGGTTTTCTTTTTCCATAGTAATCACCTCCATCTTCCATTATAGCGAATAAGTCCGCGGATAAAAAATCATGAACACTGTTTTGTTCATGATTTTTGTGTTTTTCTTCCTCCAACCTATAAATAGGAAAGGGTCCAAATAACTGCTATTTTTCCCGCCTGAAAAGAAGCCCCTCGGATGGAAGATTTCTTTATATTAAAAATAAATCGTGGTATATTAAAATAAGAGTGGTCTATCTGTTTCTATATGGCCAGTTGTTATGTACGGTTTTGTTTATCAAAAGGGAGGTGAACCCTCGCTTAAAAGCGAGGGAGTTTTTGGACGGTTTTAGGTTATTTGTACTTTTTATATTAATTGCATTAACGGCATTTTTTGTTGCCGCTGAATTTGCGATTATCCGCGTTAGAGGAACAAGGATCAGCCAGTTAGTCGAAGAAGGAAATAAAAAAGCGATTGCAGCACAAAAGGTAATAACCCATTTGGACGAATATTTATCAACTTGTCAATTGGGGATTACCGTTACGGCACTAGGAATTGGTTGGTTAGGTGAACCAACGGTCGCCCACATCTTTAAGGGGTTATTTGCAAACTGGAATATTTCACCTGCGGTAACTGGGCCTGTTTCCGTTATCCTTGCCTTTATATTGATCACTTTTTTTAATGTCGTGGTAGGTGAATTAGCGCCGAAATCCTTTGCGATTCAAAAAAGTGAAGAGATTACCCTCCTTATTGCCAAGCCGCTAATTTGGTTTAACCGTCTGACCTATCCGATTGTTTGGTCGATGAATCATTCTGCTCGTTTTATTACGGGGTTATTCGGCTTTAAAACAGTTTCGGAAAATGAACTTTCCCGTTCGGAAGATGAGCTGCGAATCATCCTTTCGGAAAGCTATGAAAGCGGGGAAATCAATCAGTCGGAATATAAGTATGTCACTAATATTTTTGATTTTGATGAGCGTGTCGCAAAAGAGATTATGGTCCCGCGGACGGAGATGGTAACCCTCTCGACTGATGATAGTAACGAAAAAATACTTAGCATTATGGAACATGAACAATATACCCGCTATCCAGTCGTTGAGGATGGCGATAAAGATAATATTATCGGGATTGCCCATATGAAGGATGTATTGACGGCATGGATGGACAATCCCGATACCCCATTAGCGGAGTTTGTCAACCCGGCAATCTCGGTCATTGAAACGATTCCTATTCATGATTTGCTGCTGCTGCTGCAAAAGGAACGAAGCTATGTAGCGATTCTCCTTGATGAGTACGGTGGCACAGCGGGAATGGTGACAATGGAGGATATGGTGGAGGAAATTGTTGGTGAGATCCGTGACGAGTTTGATGAAGATGAAATACCTGAAATTCGAAAAAAGGGAGAAGAGCATTATATTTTAGATGCGAAACTCTTAATTTCTGAGGTAAATGAACTACTTGGAATTCAATTGGATGAAGAAGATGTCGACACGATAGGCGGCTGGTTTTTAAACCAATCTTATGAAGTGAAATTAGGCGACTCCATCGAGGCAGAAGGCTATATCTTTACGATAAGTGACATAGATGAACATCACATTATTTTTATCGATGTGAAAAAGGATGAATCTGCAGCTGCTGAAATTGAAGCTGAATCGGAAAATGTAAAATAGTCATTTCAATAAATGAATTATCCCGCTTTTATATGGAAAGCACGGTTGTAACTATATCTTATACAACTTATAATAGAATTGAAGATGCTGGTTTTCTTTTGCTGAAACCAGCATTCCTTCTATAATCTAAACAAAATCCCGCTGATTTCCTGTGAATCATAAAAAAGAGGGTGTCATATCATTGGAATTAAAATATTTATTCGCCTTACTCTTGCCTGGTCTGATCGTTATATTATTTACTAGAGTCACCTATAATCGAGTGTTAGGGCTTGTCTTATCGGTGGCATTAATTGCGGCTTCCGTATACAAAGGATACACAGATTCCTTTGGCTTAATTATTGTTGATGCCTTTTCCTTGACCGCTGGTTTTTGGTATGCGGAACGGATTAAAAAAAAGGCAAAACTGCAGCCTTAGTTTTTTGCGTTGCTATCTATTAATCCGAAAAGAAAAAGAAACTGGTGTACTTCACGACATAATTTACAATTT
>CALGSR010000459.1 GCA_937902115.1 uncultured Bacillus sp.
TGGCATTGTCTTCAATCCTGAACTGTTGGGAGATAAAGAAATCAGCGGCTGGAATGATTTATGGGATCCCGAACTGGAAAATCAAATATTAATGGTGGATGGTGCAAGGGAGGCAATGGGTATAGGGTTAAACAGCCTTTATTATTCGTTAAATGACAAGAATAAGGAGCATCTCCAGGAGGCAAAGGATAAGCTTGAACAGCTGACACCGAATATTAAGGCGATTGTCGGAGATGAAATCAAAATGCTTATGGCGAATGAAGAGGCAGCAATTGGTATTGTCTGGTCAGGCGATGCGGCTGATATTATGTGGGAAAACGAAAAGCTGGATTACGTGGTTCCAGAGGAGGGTTCGAATCTGTGGTTTGATAATATGGTGATTCCAAAGACCGCCGAAAATGCAGCAGGAGCGCATCAATTCATTAACTTTATGCTCGAACCGAAAAATGCAGCGCAAAACACAGAATATGTCAGCTATTCCACACCAAATAAATCTGCTCTGAAATACCTGCCGGAGGATATGGTGAATGATGAACGATTTTATCCAGATGAAATGCTGACGGAAAAGCTTGAGGTATATGAGAACCTTGGGAAAAGAACGCTCGCTTATTATAACGATCTCTATTTGGAGTTTAAAATGCATAAGAAGTAAGGGCTGAGATAACCGAGTAACAAGAAGGGGGATGAAATCGATTGATTTCATCCCCCTTCTTGTTCACTTATCATCATTTTACAGACAATTCTTCTTTAGTTTTCATTTTTTCCTCCACCCAGGGCTTGATGTGAGTAAAAATAGAAAATAAAAGGAAAAAGTTCATTGACCAAACCCCTACAAAGGGACTAATGCCGCCAAAATCTAATGTTTCATAGCCTTTAAACATTAAAACAATATAGGCCTCAATAAAAACAAGAACAAATCCTCCGATGCCCGCAGCTGTCATGCGAATCATATCATCTTATCCCCTTTTATATTATTAAAACATTTTCATCTTGCTAATCGTGAAGAAGATAAAAGTTACTTTTGAAAATATGAATGTTTCATAAACACTAATATGTTGATATGGTTTCAGTATAACTTATTAGTGATAAAAATCACAGTTATTTGTTTTGAAATCTATATTAATATGAACAAAGTATGGGTAATAAGGAGCGGTTTTAAAGTATTTGTCACTATTTTTGGACTATATTCAAAAGAAAGACACAACTTTTTTACTGATATGTGAACAATAGCTCGAAGTGATGATTTCTTGTTTCAAGCATGTTAATCTTACGATGTAATCATTAGTAAATAAAACATTTTGAAGGGAAGATATTTTATGATTAACAAATGGTGGAGAGAAAACAAAGTTTCTACAGTTATTGTTACAATCATTCGACTATATTTAGGATATGGCTTTCTTACAGCAGGATGGGGGAAGATAACGGGCGGATCATTTGATGCAAGTGGTTTTATTGGAAATGCGATAAAAAATCCGGTAATGGGTCCAGATGGAACAGCTGTTTTTGGCGCTTATACTTCATTTTTAGAAAGCTTTGCATTACCAAATATAGAATTGTTTAATGTGCTCGTTCCGTGGGGTGAATTCTTAGTTGGTTTAGGACTAATTTTAGGATGTTTAACTACTGCCGCTGCTTTCTTCGGAATGGTGATGAACTTCTCATTCTTAATGGCTGGTACAGTATCTCATAACCCGATTGATATTTTGTTGGGATTCTTCATTATCACTGCAGGATTCAATGCTGGTAAATTTGGTTTGGACTACTATGTGCTACCATATCTTCGCAAGTTAACAAATAAAGGTAAGGATAGCCAAGCACGCTCTGCTGCATAAGCGGGCACGAATAATAAAAAGGCCTCTTCATTTTAAATATGGAGAGGTATTTTTTATTATATGAAGGATATTGTCTCAGGTTTAGCAAAAAAAATTGGATAATGAAGTTCAATTTTTTTACACTTGATGTAATTGTAATTGTAATTGTTACGATTACATCCACTATAGGGATGTTTTGTTTAACTGCAGATCATAATAAAAAAGTCATTAAATCATTTAGGAGGTTATGGTTAATGAAAATTGGTATAATTGGAGCGACAGGTAAAGCGGGGAGCCTTATTTTGAAAGAGGCTTTAGAAAGAGGGCATGAAGTAACGGCGATCGTTAGAAAAGCAGCAAAATTAGCAAATAACAGTCGGGCGGCTGTACTGGAAAAGGACATTTTTGATTTAAGCCCAAGCGATGTAAAAGATTTTGATGCAGTAGTAAATGCATTTGGAACAGGGATTGATAATGCGCATCTTCATGTAGAGGCAGGCAGAAAGTTAATTGAAGTTATGAAGGGGGCACCAGAAACAAGATTAATTGTGGTCGGCGGTGCAGGCAGTCTTTATGTGGATGAAGCAAAAACGATTCGTCTTGTAGACACACCTGAATTCCCAAAAGAAATCATGCCAATTGCCTCAAATCAAGGGCAGAACTTTGAGGATTTAAAAAATTCGACCGGACTGAAGTGGACTTTCGTTAGCCCAGCGGCATTTTTTAATCCTGAGGGCAAAAGAACAGGCTCTTATCAAAAAGGAAAGGATAATCTGATTGTCAACTCGAAGGGTGACAGCTATGTCAGCTATGCCGATTATGCTGTTGCCATTGTCGATGAAATTGAAAATGCACAACATATCAATGAACGCTTTACAGTCGTTTCAGAAGCAGAGTAAAAAACAATCAAACATTGGGGAATGGGAAACAGTATGAAATTTAAATTATGGTTAATTGCTGCAGCGGCTGTACTCTTGTTAGCTGCTTGCGGTCAGAAGGGCATTGAAGGGTCTGTTACATTACATGACCACGAAAACAATGAAGTAACAATCCCACAGGATAAACCTGTGCTCTTGTTTTTTATCACTACGTACAATTGAAGTCTTTGCCAGCAACAGCTAGTTGAGCTGTACGGAAAGTATGAGAAATTAGAAGATTTGGATATGGAGATATATGTGATTAGCAAGGATCAGCCTGGGCAGCAAAAGGAACTGCATGATCAGCTGGGAAAAGTATTTGATCGAAGTATTCCTTTTATTTCCGATCCGGAGTTTACATTAATTGATGCGGTAGGAATGAAAAATGACGGTGAGGATGTGGCTTACAGGGGCTATGTGATTATCGATCAGGATGGAAAGGTTCTTCTGAAGAAGAAAAATGATTATTGGGGCCAGGAACTCGATAAGACCGTTAAGGATGTAAAGGAAGCTAGCAACAAATAATTGCCCTTCTTTGCAAATTTGCTCTAGTTAATGCATAAAGTCAGCAAGCTTATTGGATATATTACTTTGATATAAAGTTGTACTTCTTTTAAAAAGTACACTGTTTTGACCCTTTGGGATACCTTTTCCAAAGGGTCTCCTTATGTCAAATATAAAATAATGCTATTTCCGTAATCGGGCCATTATCTGGAATAATGAATTAATCGAACTTAGCAATTTGGCAAAGATATTGTGAAAACTTTCACTTAAACTAATGGGAAGGATACTTTAATAAGGGATTGGATTATTGTAGTAAAATATATATAGGGAGGGGTTATATGTATTTACTTTTATCAATAATTTTAAGTGCTGTTTTAGGATATATTTTATTGATGATGGGACCACTTGTTGGTGGTATAGTTGCTTTTGGAATTGTAGTAGGTTGTATTTTTAGAGGATTGTACTTACTAAGCGACATTCATAAAAGAATTTCAGATTTATCACCCAAAGAAGATAAAGTTCAAAAAGCTTATAAAGAATATTTCCAAGAAAAAAGTGAATAGCTTATTGCATTAACGGGTGCGTTGATCCAAGAAGGATTAACGCTTTTTCTCGTTGAATTTATTGTACTAACGAAGCAGGATTGTTTAACAAGGGAATATGTAAATGATGATAGAATAACCAATAAAGGGGGGCGGTAATTATTTTTACTTTAATAGCATTTTCTGCTTTGATAATAGCGATTGTATCTGCTTTTTTCGCTATTAAGGGTAAATATCAGTATTACTGGATTTCTGCCATTGGAATTTATATTTTTAGTTTTATTGCAGGTTTTTCAATAGGACAAATGACAGTCGGTTTAACCTTTATACCTTTAACTTTGGCTATTGGATATTCTTTAGGCTGGATAAAAAGCAAAACACAAAGCATTATTTTTCTCTGTTTAGGTATTTTAATTGGATTTATTCTGGTGATTTATGTAGGTGACTTGTTATTCTATCCATTATTTCCACTATTCAACTAACAGGGGCTTTAGTTGAAGATGGTAATAAAATTGGACCACACATATTAGATATGTCTATTATGTGTGGTCCTTTTAGTGTCAATAGTTTCGCTTTCCTAACCTAAATATAACATTGGATATACCCCTATATGCGCGATAATGATAATGACGGTATGGTAGGTGAGTAAGCCCCTAGAACTTTGAATCAAAATAAATGAACGTAAGAACGTTCCCCGTTGGATGATTTATAACAATTTGCAAATGGGTGTCTTAAAATCTTTTCTTGTTGTTCAATATTCCATAATCGGGCGCATTAAAGTAATACAAGGAGGAAGGAAAGCAATGAGAAAGTTTAGTATCGTAGCTATTTTATTCTTCGTTTTTATATTAAGTGGTTGTAATGGTGTATTTACTAA
>CALGSR010000460.1 GCA_937902115.1 uncultured Bacillus sp.
ATTGAAGTTAGATTATTCAATAATTACAGAAAATTATGTGTATTAAAAAAGGTGTAGAGGGAGACAAAAATGTTCAATACGTTCCATGAAAAAACAATTAAAAAATTGAAATATGACTTTATGGCCTTCATTTTATCATGGTCAGGCCTCATGGTTTTAATGAGTATGTTTATTACCATTCCGTTAACCTCGGTCTTTATGACAGAACTCCATATTAGCACAACGGAATCCGTTTGGCTCGGGAGTGCTTACTCGATCTGTTATGCGGTTTGTTGCTTATTGTACGGTCCATTATCGGATAAATTTGGTCGTAAAATTTTTCTAGTAAATGGAATTATCATCTTAACAGCAGCAACATTTGCCATCGGCTTTACCGATAACTATTATGTTCTGCTTGTGCTGCGGGCAGTGCAAGGGATTTCGGCCGCTGCTTTTGCGCCCGTTTCACTCGTCTATGCAGGCGGATTATTTCCGTTTGAAAAAAGAGTAACGGTGATCGGTTTTATTACATCAGGTTTTTTGATGGCAAGTGTCATCGCGCAATTATTTGCCACGGTCATTTTGGCAGCCCTTGGCTGGCAGGCAATCTTTATTGCTCATGGAATTCTTTATTTTATCACTGCGCTGCTAGTCATTTTTGGCTTACCGAAAGACCATGTGCAGAATCCGGATGAACCACTCTTACATAAATTCATGCAAATGAAGGGTGTCTTTAAAAATCAAAATTTAGTATTGACGTTTTCTATTACGTTTATGCCGCTGTTCTCGCTTGTTGGAATGTATACCATTTTAGGAACTTATTTAGTGTCAGAACGGTTTGGCTTTAGCGAGCAGCAAGTTTTTTATGTTCGTGCCTTAGGACTGATTGGCATGCTGACCACTGTTTTTGCCGGGAAGATTATCAAGAGATTCGGGATTCTAACAGCACAGCGCTCCGCATTGGCGCTTGCTGCTATTTCTCTTCTGGCGATGGGAGTGAGTCCTTCATCCTTTACCATTATTCTGTGCAGTGTTTTATTTGTCGCAGGCATTACCTTAATTGTCCCTGTTAATATTTCGTTAGTCAGTGAAAAAGCAGGGGCAGCCAGAGGAAGCGCGGTGTTATTCAATACCTTCATCTTATTCCTCGGGGCAAGCCTGGGGCCGATGCTGGCCGCGAAGTTAATGGAAGTTAGCAGTTTCGCCATAGCTTTTTCAGTATTTAGCGTCATTTTATTTGCTGGCCTTCTCGTTTCCTTACTTATCCAACCATCTCCTATTGTTCGCTTTTTCAAAAAAAGAGGAAGCGTATTAGAGAAACAAGTAGGACAAGAGGAATTTTAAAGGACAAGATTCCGGGTTCATTGTCCCTATGCCAGAAAATAGGAAATGACTGATAGAGCGAAAGAAGTAATCACCATTGCTAAGAGCGGGCGGACTGCTTTTGCGCGCAGGTTTGAGAGGCTAACGTTCAAACCGAGTCCGACCATAGCCGAGGTCAAGAGAAAGGTGGTCATGGCGGAGATTCCATCCAGTGTGCTGTCTGAAATCGGTATCGTATCCCCAAGGACATAACTGCCAAACAAACTCATGGCAATAAATCCAATTAAAAACCACGGAAATTCAATTTTTGCAGCCCCTTCTGAAGGGGTATCTTTCTTTTTCATCCAGTAAACGAGAATTAAACAAAGTGGCACTAAGAGTAATACCCGGCCTAACTTTGCCAACAGCGCGAAAGCCAATCCATCCGGACCAGCGGCGGCACCGGCTAACGCTGCGTGGGCCAGTTCATGAAGGCTTAGACCGCTCCAAACCCCGTATTCACTCGCTGACAATGGCAGGAAAGGCTGGAGAATCGTATAGATGATGGAAAAAATCGTTCCGACAAGGGCGATGATTCCGACTCCCATTGCCGTATCTTCTTCCTTCGCCTTTAAAATTGGAGAAACTGCAGCAATCGCCGCTGCCCCACAAACCCCTGTTCCAATCCCAAGAAGTAAGGTCAGAGAAGCATTTGCTTTTAATTTCTTTCCCAGCCACACCGTTGTCAGAATGGCAAAGGTAATCACAATTATATCCCGCAAAATGAGCCCCAAGCCTTGCTGAAGAATCAGATTCATATTCAACTTTAATCCATACAAAATAATCGCAAAGCGCAGAATAGTTTTAGACGAAAATTGAATCCCCGAACGCAGTTGTTCCGGATAACCGATGAACTGGCGGTACAGAATGGCAAGGATAATCGAGCAGGCCATCGGTCCAATTTTGTCCAGAACAGGCAGCTTTGTGAGCGTGAAGCCGATTGCCGCGATGAAAAAGGTGAATGCGACACCTGTGCACCATAGAAGGCGGGGAGGAATATCATTTTTTTGTTTTACTTTTTCTAATGTTCCATTTATATGTTGGATTTCCATCGTATCAACTCATTTGCTTTTGATACTTATAGCATAACGTGATAGTATGTATAAGTGAAATAAGTATATTTGATATTGATGATAAGTAAATAATTATTATGGAGCGAAAGACTTACGCTTATATAAATAGAGTGATTAGGAAGATATTAATTGGAAGCTATTAGGGAAACGGGAGAACCGTCCCCTTGTTTCATGATTCAAAAAGGGAGTCGTTTGTTTATGGATCAGTATTTGAATGTGTTTGTGAAGGTTGTAGAGAAGGAGAATTTTTCGAAGGTGGCAACTGAATTGCATATGACGCAGCCGGCGGTGAGTCAGTATATTAAGGCGCTGGAGGAACTGATGGGGACACGGCTTTTGGAACGGAGCAATAAGTTTGTGCGGATGAATAAGGCGGGGGAAGTGGTGTATCAGCATGCGAAGGAGATTTTACCGCTTTATGCGAAGATGCAGAGTTCGCTCGATGATTTGACCAACCATGCCAAGGGACCGATTGCGATTGGTGCGAGTTACACGTTTGGTGAGTATGTTTTGCCGAAGATTATTGTGCAGTTGAAAAAGCAGTTTCCGGATATTCATCCGACGATTACGATTCACAATACGAAGGATATTGTCGAGCAGGTGGCGACGCATCAATTAGATGTCGGAATTATTGAAGGACCTTGTCATGATAAAAAGCTGAATCTTGAGGTGATTTCGGAGGACAATATGTTCATTGTGGCGTCGCCTGAGCATCCTTTGGTGAAAAAGGAGAAGGTTTGGTTTTCAGATTTGAAGGAGGAAACCTGGATTTTGCGCGAAAAGGGCTCCGGTACGAGGCAGGCAGCGGATAATTTGTTTGAATTGTACGGAGCTACGCCGGAGAATATTCTTGAATTTGGCAGTACGCAGCTGATTAAGGAGTCGGTTGAGGCCGGGCTGGGAATCTCACTATTGTCGAGCTGGGCGATTGAAAAAGAAAGGCTGAACGGCTATATCGATATCATCCCGGTGATTGAGCTTCCATTTAAACGGAATTTTTCGATTGTGACGCAGACGATTTATCAGACGAAAGTGCTGGAGACGTTTATTGACTTAGTGAAAACAGCGCTGCAGCCGTTGTAGCTGCGGTGGTTGGATAGGAGCTGTTGAAAAAGGCGGTGTGCGCGGCTCTTGCGCTACTTTTTTCCAGGAAAGCAGGACTGATTCAGACAGGTTGGGTGAAGAAAACGAGAAAGTTGTCCGGAAAAGTTCCTAGTTCAGACAGGATAGGTGAAGAATTCGGGAAAGCTGTCCGAATCCAAACTCCTTCACCCCCTGCTTTAAACAGAACAACCAATTCCGCAAAAACCCGTCTTCATAAGCACCATACCCTCGTACTCAGTCCGCTTGAATTTCTACAACTGTTTGTTCGACCTCTGCGCGCGTCATTTTTTCGCGCCCTTCCTGCATCGCTTTTAACGTCTTATGGGCCAGGGCAAGAGGCAGGCGGCAGAATAATAAAATGCTTCGGTTATCGACTAATTTCAGATATTCATCTGCTTTTGCCAGATTTTCCTGTGCATAGTCAAACAAATCCGCCCGCGTCCAACCATCAGGCACAAAGCTTACACCGCGCTCAGCCAAATCCTCCAGCTCATTCCGTAAAATATTTACAGCCTGCAGCCCGCGTCCATAACCAATGGCAAGGTCGCGGTCTGTTTTCATCCCTGCGCCCCACTCCCACAGATCTGAAAGGAAGACGCCGACAAGACCTGCAACATAATAGGTGTATTCATCCAAATCTTCATGTGTATGGATTCTCCAATTTGCTTTTGCCCATTTTGCCATCCCAAATGCCATTTCACTTGCAGCACTCGTCAAGAATGGCAAGGCTTCCTTTGGACAAGTCTGCAGCCAATCACCCATCCTTCGTGTAACTTCAGGCATTTGCTCCTTTGTTTGGCCAAGAATCTGTAAATATTTCTCGTTATCAAATGATTGCTTAAACAATTCACTGACTTGCATTAAGATCGTATATTTTACATCGTTGTCCACTGCTTCATGATCCTCAATTTCATCAATCGCGCGGAATACTAAATAAGCGGAAGCAACCGCATGTTTTACTTCTTTTTGTAAAAAGGTAATTGGAATATAAAAAGTACGGCTCGTATCTTTCAACATTCTTATGGCATCTTTAGGAAAAACTTTCTCACTCATCTAATATATCCTCCATTAATCGTCCGATTATTTATCATTTCCGACAGAAGACTCCCTCTTCAATTTTGTGCAGGGTGTAGCC
>CALGSR010000461.1 GCA_937902115.1 uncultured Bacillus sp.
ATTTTGAGCTGCTCGATCTTCCTTCTGGGATCCAATCCTTTTGTATAAAAGCAGCAAAGAGCTTAGGTCTTGTTTTTACCGGAATTGATTTAAAGCGCACTACATCCGGCGAATACTATCTGCTTGAATGCAACAGCATGCCCATGTACCTCGATGTAGAGTTAAAAAAAGGCGTGAACATAACCGAACGAATCATTGATTATTTAATAGAAAATACAGATGAAGAAACAACGGTTTCCTTTAAGGAATCGCTCTATCCCTCCCACGCCTCCAAGCAGCTCAGCATTAGGGATCTGTTTGATTATAGAAAGGTCTACGAGGATTTCTACGCTCAAAAACAGCAGCAAAATAATGTAGTTATCCTTCCGATTACACGCGAACAAGTTCCTATCCTTAAAGAATTTAAAGACTCTGTGAATGAGGATAGCTCCATTGTTCTCAGCGTTGATGACAAAGGAAATGGGGAAATAATTGATATTTTATCATAAAGGGAAGTGTTGGATAAGACAGTTGATGATTCCTTTCCTTTTACTGTAATTGGTAGGAAAAACCCGCTGATTTCATTTCCCTGTTGCCTTGAGATTAATTTTATTCCTTTCTACAATACAAAAAAGGCGGCTGCTCTTCCCTTTCCTGGGAAAAACAGCCGCCTTTTAAACCTTCGTACTTCACCATTTCAAAGAGGTCGCATTTGCATTTCTGCTTTGAAACGGAGGGGTAGAAAACTGTTAAAAAGGAAGCACTTGCTATTTTCAACAGAAAAGGGGAGTAACCGTTTCAAGCAGACCGGGTATGAGCCCAACCTCTTTAAAATCATGAAATGAATAAGGATTCTTCATAACTACATACTAGTATACCACAGAAGTTAAGTCAAGTAGGTGGATTGAAACTTTTTAGTTGTTCTCAAAACGATGTCAATATTCTATGGTGTTGCCACCCCTGGTTTGGAAGAAGTTTTGTTGTAGTTAATCAGTAGTGAGGCCAATTGAATTGGGGTTTCGGACAGCTTTTCTGATTCTCCCCCGTTTGTTAACCATATAAAAAATAGGTTGACATATACTTGCTTTTCAAATAATCTTTTAATTAGAAAAAGTTTTATTGAGGGGGAAGTTTTATGGCTGGACGATTGCGACCGATTGAGATGACTTTGGCCAGTATGTTTGTCGTGTTGATGGCGATTGGCGCCAATATTACGACGTTGATCCCGGGACTTGTCGTTGGCGGAGTACCGATTACATTACAGACATTTTTTGCGATATTAGCAGGGATGGTGCTTGGGGGCCGGCTCGGAGCCTTGGCAATTACTGTGTATGCGTTTATGGGGCTTGTTGGAATTCCCGTTTTTGCCCAGTTTACCGGCGGTGTGGGGGCGCTCTTAAAGCCAACTTTCGGATTTATTTTATCTTATATTCTCGTAGCCTATGTCGTTGGCAAAATGACAGCAAAGAGCAAAAAGGTATCTGTTTATGTTGCCGCAGCTCTTGTTGGAACGGTGATTAATTATTTCTTAGGAACAAATTGGATGTATTATGCCTACCGCTTTTGGGCTGATGCACCTGAAGGGTTTACATATGGAATGGCATGGCTGTGGATGGTTGCTCCGTTACCGAAGGATCTTATTTTGGCTGTTGTCGCCGCGTTCATGGCCTATCGCTTACGGGTAACGATTTTAACAAAAGGCCGCTTTAAACATTTACACTTAGAAACGAAATAACGAAAGGGGAGTATTTTTCAATGGGGAACTGGAAGGAATTAGCTTTAGAGGTTTTGCAGGGGAAGGTATTATCTAATCAAGATGCACTGGAGATTTTAAATTCACCGGATGAGGAAATCTTAGAGCTGTTGAACGGATCCTACGTCATCCGCCATCATTATTTTGGCAATAAGGTAAAATTAAACAAGATTATTAATACGAAATCCGGGATGTGTCCGGAAAATTGCGGCTACTGTTCCCAATCAAGTATTTCCGATGCACCGATTGAAAAATACCGCATGATTGATAAAGATGCGATTATTGCCGGTGCGAAGCAGGCTTATGACAGTCAAGTTGGTACGTATTGTATCGTAGCCAGTGGACGCGGTCCGAGCGATAAAGAAATTGATATCGTCGTTGATGCCGTGAAAGAAATTAAAGAGGAGTATCCATTAACTCTTTGTGCCTGTCTTGGGATTTTGAAACCCGAACAAGCCGCTCGTTTGAAGGAAGCTGGAGTGGACCGTTACAATCACAATATCAACACATCAGCAAACCATCATGAAAGTATTACGACATCCCATACATATGCAGACCGTGTGAATACGGTTAACCTAGCGAAGGAAGCTGGCATTTCTCCATGTTCCGGTGTGATTATCGGGATGCGCGAAACACAGCAGGATGTAGTCGATATGGCCTTCAGCCTGAAGGAACTGGATGCGGATTCGATTCCGGTGAATTTCTTGAATGCGATCGATGGAACGCCCTTAGAAGCAGAGCTTGAACCGCGTTACTGCTTAAAGGTGCTTGCACTAATGCGCTATGTGAACCCTTCGAAGGAAATCCGAATTTCCGGCGGACGTGAAGTTAACTTACGCAGTCTGCAGCCTCTTGGGCTTTATCCAGCGAACTCCCTTTTCCTTGGCGATTATTTAACAACCGACGGACAGGACTCTTCCGCTGACCATCAAATGCTGAAGGATCTTGGGTTTGAGATTGATCTTAAAGAAAAAGCAAACGTTTAAATTACTGATAGTTGGATTTTCTGTAAATACTAGAAAAAAGCTGCCAATCTTCAATAGATTGGCAGCCTTTTCGTTTCTTTAGATGAGGAACATCGCAAGGATCGTCGTAACGGTGAGCCCAATGAGAACCGGGATTAGGTTGCGGCGTGCGAGTTCGAATGGGTCGACATTACAGATCGCGGCAGCCGGGATGAGGGCCCACGGGACAAGGGTCCCTCCCCCTACCCAAATCGCGGCAATCTGCCCGAGTGCGGTCAGGGTAGCGGCGCCGGCGCCAATCGCTGTGGCAAATAAATTGGCGATCGAACCGGCAAGTGAAATCCCGGAAAATCCGGAGCCATCCAGACCGGTAATCGCACCAACAGCGGTTAAGGTAACGGCGGCAATTTCAGCGCTAAGCGGTAC
>CALGSR010000462.1 GCA_937902115.1 uncultured Bacillus sp.
AAGTTGAAAAGATTCGTATTAAGAAGGCTGAGGCGCGAGGTGGTTTCAAGGATAGAGTATTCTTAATCGAGGTTCAAGATGGCTAAAATTCAATTGATTACATCGCAATTAATAGGCCATCTTATTATTGAAATGGACCGTGCAAGCAGTATCTACATATTGACTTCTTTTGCAATGAACTCCGGTGTTGAAGTAATCGAAGACGGACTAAAGAGAGCAGCGGATCGTGGAGCCGAGATTAAAATTTGCACAGGAGATTATTTATTTGTTACTCAGCCGGAAGCTTTGCAGTCACTTATTAATATTCATAGTAAAATTGAAGTCCGATTATGGCAGAGTAATGGAACATCCTTTCATCCTAAAGCCTATATCTTTCAGAATAATGATAATGGCACGCTGATTGTCGGTTCATCTAACCTTTCGCGGTCTGCTCTTATATCTGGGATTGAATGGAATCTTTCGATGGCTAAAGAAAGTGGCCCGGACGCATATGATTTGGCAATTAAAACATACATAGAAGATATTTTTCACAATGATCAAACCGTTAAAGTGAACGAAGAAACCATTAAAAGCTATCGAGAAAATTATGAAAAATATCATCAGAAACATCCGAATCTAGTGTCAACATGGACAAAGCAGGAAGAGATTGCATTGACGCTGCCGGTTGAGCGTGATAATGATCCTGAAATAATTAAGGATCCGGATGTACCTTATGGAGAAATACAGCCGCGATTTGCACAGCCGGAAGCATTAGAACAACTGGAGACAACATTGGAGGAAGGCTATCAAAGTGCCTTAGTTGTGATGGCGACCGGGTTAGGAAAAACCTATTTAGCAGGTTTTTTTGCTAAAAGGTATAAAAGAACACTTTTTATTGCCCATCGTGAGGAAATTCTGCTGCAGGCGCAGCGTTCATTTAAACAGATTATGCCTGAGCGGTCAGGCGGTATCTATAATGGTAGGGCGAAGGAATGGGAGGCTGAAAGTATTTTTGCTTCCATATTCACATTAAGTATGAAGCAGCATCTTGAAGCATTTCAGCCAGATGAATTTGATTTAATTATTATTGATGAGTTTCATCATGCAGCTGCTGATACGTATCAACGGGTATTAGATTATTTTGAGCCGAATTTTCTGCTAGGGATTACGGCAACACCTGACCGTAATGATAATAAAGATGTGTATGCCATTTGTAATGGAAATGTTGCTTATCGAATTGATTTCTTGGAAGCGATTCAAAGGCATTGGTTGGCACCGTTTAGGTATATTGGCGTGTATGATGACACTGATTACTCGCAATTAACCTGGCTAGGAACACGATATGCGGAGGAGGATTTACTTAAGGTTCAATTGCGTGAAGAGATGGCTGCGAACATCCTGCAAGCTTGGAAAGAGCATAAACAAACCCGCACGATTGTATTTTGTTCCTCTATTCGCCAGGCAGTTTTTTTATCGAATTATTTTAATGAAAATGGATATAGCTCGATAAGCTTACATTCTAAACAAGTTGATGTCAGCCGAACAAAAGCGATCAATATGCTGGATAAAGGAGAAATTCACGCTATCTTCACAGTTGATCTTTTTAATGAGGGAGTGGATATCCCATC
Source organism: uncultured Bacillus sp. (assembly GCA_937902115.1). Lineage (GTDB taxonomy): Bacteria > Bacillota > Bacilli > Bacillales > Cytobacillaceae > Bacillus_BD. The sequence goes on from CALGSR010000462.1 coordinate 1,608, forward strand.
TGTTGATACTCTGCTTTTTGTTCGACCAACAGAATCATTAACCGTGTTTACTCAGCAAGTTGGCCGAGGACTGCGTCTCCATGAGAAAAAAGAAGCCTGTGTAATTATTGATTTGATTGGAAACTACCGGAATGCTGACATCAAGTTATCTGTTTTTGATACACAGGCTGACGAGAAGAAGAAAAACAAGAACAGCGAACCGACAGTTCCTGCGTTATGTTCCTTTGATTTAGATATCCGGGTTATTAACCTGCTTGAAGAAATGGCACGAAAAAAACATCCGCGAATGCAAAAACTGTATGACGATTATATTGCGTTGAAGCAGGAGCTTGGCAGAAGACCGACCTATTTGGAATTGCATTTAATAGGCGGTTCGGATTCTGCTATTTATAAGCAAGAATTTAAATCTTATATTGGATTTCTGTTATGGGCGGGAGAATTATCAGAACGGGAAAAAGAAGTTTATCGCCGTTATGAACATTGGATTGTGGAAGCTGAGAAAACAGGAATGGCGAAAAGTTATAAAATGGTTGTTTTAAAGGTAATGCTTAACCGAGGTGTAGACGGATGGTTTCTACCTATTACATCAAAGGAAGCGGCACGAGGCTTTCATCAATACTTAACAGAGGAAGAATATCGAAAACGAACCGATTTTTCGGATAAATCTGGTAAACGGCTATGGGAATACAACGAAACCAAAGTTAGCAGCCTCATATCCAGAATGCCAATGAGCAAATGGAGTAGCAGTTCTAAAGGATTAATCACATTTGAAAATGATATTTTTCAGATTCATATTGATGTTTCAGAGAAAGATAGGGAAATGCTATATCAATGGACCAAAGAAATTTGTGAATACCGTCTGCATCATTATTTTGAGCGTAAAGAAAAACGCAATAATACTAAGTAATTGAGGTAGTTATGATGACATGTGTATTTTGTGAAATGAGTAATAAAGTTTTGGAAAACGAACTTGCTATGGCGTTTTACGATAAGTACCCAGTAAATAAAGGCCACCTGCTCATCATTCCCAAGCGGCATGTTGAGCAGTACTTTGATTTAACCGAACAAGAGAGAAAAGCTATTGACCAATTGCTGTTTGAAGGAAAGAAACTACTTGATGAACAAACTCAACCGGATGGCTACAATATCGGAATCAATTGCGGGGAAGCAGCGGGCCAAACGATCTTTCATGTTCATGTTCATTTGATTCCAAGGTATAATGCTGATATGGATGATCCACGCGGAGGTGTGCGTGGGGTTATCCCAGAGAAACGGATTTATTAACAAATCACTAAGCTTATTTTTCAAAACATTAATGTAATAATACGATAAAGTGGAATGATGTAAATAGAGTAGTATAATTTATTAGGATTATTTGTATTTGTAAAAATTGAAAAGATTCTATATCTATCCGATAAATTAATTGGAGGTGTGGATATGGAAGCTACAGACATTAGTCCTTTAAAAAATATGCTTAGTACTATTGCTGTGCAATTGGTAATTGGGGTTGCTATTTGCGCATTAGTTTATTTTTTTACATTTATTATTTTGCGTGCTATTAAAGTTCCACCAAAAATTGCAAATCTCATATCAGGAGCATTATTTTTAGTCGCGATATATTATTTACAAACGGATTCATATCTGTTGTCTAATGAGTCACATGCAGGAGGAAAAGTTGATAAGCAACTCCGCCCTATATTTTTTAAGGCGTCATCTTAAGATGGCGTTTTATCTGTTTAGATAATCGTAATAATGGTTAAACAACAATGGAATTAATATTTGCCACTTTAAACTGATTCCTTGTAATTTTGTTTAGAACTCTAAATACTTCTTAGGTACTATCAATATAACTGATAGTACCAGTGAATTTTGTGTTATTTAATCATTATTACTGTATTCATACCCCAATAAAATAAAAACGTCTTTTATTTCTTCAAACATAGCATTGATTACTTCATCTTCATAAGAATAAGCAGGGGTATATATTTGAATTAATAGCTCTTGCCAGATTTCATTGATAAAAGGCCTTTTAGGAACAGTATTATCGTATGATTTTAATTTTTCACGTGTTGTCTTCGCATATACCTATCGATCATTTTCAATCTTCTTAATAGTAAGCAGGAACGGAGTTTCCTTAAAATTAAATAATCATTTAATAAACCCACTAAGATATTGATAAAGTTCTGCTAAATCTTGTTCTTTTCCTACAATACAATTGGGATACTATTTGATTTCACCAATATTGGATAGTTTAAAACCATTTGGAACAGGAAGACCTGAAGCACAAATAACCAAGTAGTCTGCAAAGAAAATCAACCCCGTTATAGCTAAGCGAACAGTGCCTGGCACTGTTCGCTTAATAACCCAGCTCCCGTATCATTTCTTGATTTTTTCAAAAAATTACCAAATGAAGATAATAAGTGGATTTTTCGCAAGACAGTGATCCTAAATTCGGGTATGATGCCAACCTTGATTGTTCCGAAAGGGCAGCTTGACGGCATATTTTTTGTCAAAGAGGTCTCTCCTCCTAATTACTTGTAATTGAAACTAGATACAGGTGAAGGATGATATCAGCCATGAAAGGGCTCCTAAACGCAAGAAGTGTGCAGGAGTCTTTTTTATTCATTTGGCTGCTCCATGTTCTCACAGTTCATGCGAACCAACTCCAGTATAAAGATTTCATGGAACTTTTTATCAAGAATCCCATAGTAATAGGCAATTGGATTGTGAACCTTGATGGTCTTCATTTTTCGAACGAATTGTTTAAAGGAGTGGATGGCTGTAATGAGAACAATTTCAGGATCCTCCTCACAGACATTGCGATATGCAGCGATTTTGGCCATTTTCCAATATTCCTCAATGGTTTTCGCATCATTGAAATAGCACTTCACCAATTTCATAAATTTTCTTGGAACTCGATCGTTTGTATAGCTAGAATCTAACTGAGACGGTTCTTCTTGACGTTTATTTAGATCTTTTATTTTGTTAGTTTTAGAAAGATTACTAGTTTCATTATGGCAGTTCATTTTTTCCGCTTTAGGTGGTTCATTGGTAGGAAAAGGTTGAAATACATAGAGGTTACTCGACTGAGATCCGTTTTTTCGCTCCGTTTCATAAGTAGTGAGAAGGCCAAGCTTCTTTGCTTTTCCAAGCATGCGTTTAAAAGTAGAACGCGAAATGCCGCTCTCATTGTACTCTTCATGGATCGCTTTTAAAATCGTGCCAATTTTGGCATGACAAACACCTGGGATTTTCGCTGCAAAACGAACTAAGCGTTTCAGCCCCATTAATTCTCCTTTTGAAAAATCCCTCTTATGCTCCGCCATCCACATTTCGAAGTGATGGTTAAACTGTGGTAGTGATTGAAAGTTTGAATATTGCTCGTACTGTTCCATTGTACCTGATTTGATATTCATCCTGTTTACCTGCCTTTTATGGAAAATAAATGCGGGCTTTTTATCCCGGTTATCTCTACCATAAAGGGAATAAAGAAATGTTGCGAATGCTAAAATAATATTTCCCATCATTTCCCGACCGTTTCGTGGTAGGGAAATATCATTTGGTAGGTAGGAAATGACATTTGGTAGGTAGGAAACGGCATTTTAAGTACAAAATTTTTAGAAAGTAAAAAATTTGAGTCACTTGATAATGATCGCTGATAACTAAAATAGGGGGAATTTGGCTATTTTTCCACCAATTGCCTAATATCATGTAAGGAACAATGGCGATGAATGAATAGCTGGTACAGGAGACTTTAATCGATAGTTAGCGGCTATTATTCGTCCAATTCATATAGTTTTAAGCGTTTTATTCCTCTGGCACCCTTGTAACGCTAACAAATGACCAGCCTTTAGAGTCGAGCCAATCCTGGAATTCCGAATAAAACGTATCTTCATCAACATTCTCATCTGCTTCAATATATCCGTCAATGTCAAAGGAAGTTTTTTTATTATTAATGGCATTTTCATAGGGAATGAACTTATTATAGAAATCTTTTGTTTGAACTGATTTTTCCAACTCTTGTATTCTTTCCTCATGGTTCTTCAGAGACGAACAAGTGCCAGGCACCATCCAAAAATTGGTCGGTGCCTGGCACTTATTTATTTCTAATTTTAGCGAAAAGTGCCTGGCACTGTTCGCTAAAATGTGAGTGCTCAGAACCTTGAGGGGATTTTTTGTATCAAGAAACATCTCATATGCTGGTTTGTAATGGGTGCTGAGGAGAGGGAATAATGGAATCTGAGAAGAATATAAAAGAAAATGGAGGTCCGTATAAATGAAGTACAAGCCTTATTATTCCAAGCAAATGAGTAATCTTTTAGTCGATTCAAATTTTGTAAAAGAACATGGCAAACTATTACTATCAATTTTAGAATCAAATTATTTTTGGCAAAAACTAAAACAACGTGTCGACTTTTTATTTTATGCATAGGCACTGTTCGCTAGGTTATTGTCACTTAACAACACGATTCATAAAAGGAGGGTCATCCAAAGTGAATGACCCTCCTTTAAATTTTTGGAAAGTAAAGCATATAAAAAATGAAAAGCTTCTACAAACGAATGCAGTTCTCCAACTGGAAGCTATTTGGGAAATAAGCACAGTCGATCCTGTGTTTAATTGCGATATTCCGTTAAGGCCTCAATCACTTCGGCTTGTCTTTGTTTTGCTCTATTATAATTGGTGCTTAGGGCATAGGCGCTTGGTGCCTGAGGTAATCCTGCCAAGAGGGTTGCTTCATCGTAACTAAGCTGTGCAGGTGTTTTGCCGAAGTAATTGATGCTGGCCTCTTTCACGCCATAATTACCATCGCCGTAGTAAACAATATTCACATAGAGTTCGAGAATCTCCTCTTTGCTGTATATTTTTTCAAGGTCAAAAGCGACAAATAGTTCCGCTACTTTTCGAATAAAGCTTTGCTTGTTGCCGAAATAAAGATTTTTCCCTACTTGTTGCGTTATGGTGCTCCCGCCTTGTGTTAGTTCTTTCGCTTTTACGTTAACGAAAACAGCCCTGCCAAGTGAAATCAGATCGAAGGCGCCATGGTTATAATAGCGATGATCCTCGATTGCAACAATAGCGTCCGTGAAATCAGGTGTGATTTCCTCCAACGGTACGAAATTTTCCCCTTCCCTAATAGCCGTTGCCTTTTCTCTAATAGGGATCTCTGCAATTCCTTCTTTGTATTTAAAATAACCAAGCAGCCCTATGATTACGCCTGCAAGGAGGGCAATGATTAAGCCTATTTTTATAAGTCTTTTAATCAATTTAAACACTGATTTCCCTCATTCATTTTGACATGTACTTCCATTATATCAAAAGAAACGGAAAGTGAGGAAAAGTTACTAGGACACATATTTCTATGAATGACAAATTGGAAATAGGCGAAAAAACCCCTTTTCACAATTGTGCTTAATGAAAAGGGGAGATGCATTAGCGAACGGTGCTTAGTTCTCTAAAGGGAGTTTTAAAAACGAAGATGGTATCTCGCTTATGCGCTTCTTGAACAATCGGTCCCGATTGTTGCACACAATATTATATATCTATGGTAAATTTAGGATGTGAGGGAGGGGTCAAATGAGGCTTTTCAGAAATATGTCTAAAGTAGAGCTTATTAATTGGAAAAGAGGAGCAATACTTGGCTTTTATACATATTTGCTTCTATTATTTATAAATTATATTTATTTTTTAATATATGGAATTGAGCCTTTTACATCAGTTGTAATTTTTTGGACTGGATTGATAGTGGTATTTGGTTACGAGTTTTTCTTGAATTTAATGTCTAAGATGAA
>CALGSR010000463.1 GCA_937902115.1 uncultured Bacillus sp.
TCACAGCATCCTTATATGTGTAACGTTCAACAGAATCTTCTGCTGCCTCTGGTGTATGAAAATCTTCCGCTTTCCATAACCATGCCGCAAACAATACTAATGTTAAGGAGGCAAAAAAGGTTAATGTTAATTGCCAGTTCTGAACCAGTTGTTTCGCAAAAAGCGTAAACAAAACAGCTACAACAAAGGCACCTACGTTATATGTAACAGTATTAGCTGCATTGATTTTTAGTTTTTCGCTTGAATTAGTAATATAATGGGCAACAAATGGATTCATATAGACAATGACCATTGAGCCGCCTACAGCCATTACCATTCTTGCAGCCGTATATGCCCAATAGTTCGGTAAATAAATTGCCACAAGCCCCATGATTAAAAGACCAATTCCTGTGCCAGCGGCCTTCTTCGGTCCTAATTTCATGATGATCACAGCCGCTAAAATATTGGCAAAAACACGTGCAGTTGTAATCGAGTAATTTACGACCTGAGCAATTATAGGATCAACAGGCCCTCCAAAGAAGGTATCCATGATTTGTGGAGTTAGGGAGGATCCAGCCACCCAGTTCATCGCAAAGGTAACATACGCCAGCCATAGCACAGCTAACATAAAATATCCCTTTCTTTTTTCTATTGTGCTCATATATGCCACCTCTTTTGTTAGGTCATTTCATCAAGCTGTACCGGCTTTCCTGTTCTTGAAGATTCGTAAATCGCCAGGATAATTTTTAACGGTTTCAAGCCTTCCTCGCCACTAACACTAGGTTCCCTGTCAGCCCGAATGGCCTCCATCACATCCAATATCTGCATACGATGTGAAAGCCCGTTAAGTGCACCGGGGTCTGAACCAGTATCTGATGGATCCCCTTCTGATATAAGTTCAACCGTATCGAACAGATTCACAACCTGTCCATTTACCTTTGCTTCATCGCGAAAATAATAATGGGTTAGCTGGTCATTCTCAATCACCGCGGAACCGCATGTCCCAAATATTTCGAGACGAGCCATCAGTCCTGGATATGCAACTGTTGTTCCAGTAATGGTCCCCAACGAACCATTTTTAAATTTTACAGTTGCCACTGCTGCATCCTCTACCTCAATCTTTTCATGAGCTAATATGGCTGTATGAGCATAAACACTTTCAACTTCACCCATAAAATGCTGGAAAGGGTCAATCGTATGAATAGCTTGATTGATTAACACTCCTCCCCCATTCAGCCCCCAATTTATTGAAAAAAGATAGATCCTATAATCATTTTAGTAATGACCGAAAATACTAAAGTTTAGTCTGGCAAAAAAGGCCAACGGAGTTGAACTGTCAGAATCATCAATTAAATATTTTCTTTTCACATCATTCATGGCAAAATGTAATAATATAATCAAAAAACGCCATTGATGAGGAGACTGTGAATGGACAAAAAGATGCTGACAAGGAGAATAGCCGTTGCTGCGGGCAAGGAACCGGCTGATCTCGTCATAAAAAACGGGAAAATTATTGATGTATTTAATGGCGAAATATTCGAAGGGGATGTGGCCATTGCGGACGGGTATATCGCTGGCATTGGAGGGACTTCTTATTCAGGCCGAAAAACCATCGATGCAAAGGGGCGCTATATTTCCCCAGCTTTTATTGACGGTCATGTGCATATTGAATCCTCTATGGTCACCCCACAAGAATTTGCCAAGGTTCTGCTTAGCCATGGCGTCACCTCTGCGATTTGCGACCCGCATGAAATTGCAAATGTAGCAGGGGCGGAAGGGATTCAATTTATGCTCGACTCAAGTGATAACCTGCCGCTTGATATCCTATTTATGCTTCCATCCTGTGTCCCTGCTGTAGAATTTGAACATTCAGGTGCTATCTTAAATATGAAGCATCTTCAGCCCTTTCTCTCCCATCCAAGGGTATTGGGATTAGCGGAAGTTATGAATTATCCGGCCGTCCGCAATGCCGAAAAAACAATGATCGAAAAACTACTGGAGACAGCAAATGCCGGAAAAAAAATCGACGGGCACGCTGCTGGCTTGACTCCGCAAGATTTAAATATTTATACGGCCGCCGGCATCCGTACCGATCATGAGGCCACCACTATGGAGGAGGCTAAAAACCGACTGCAAAAAGGAATGTACCTCATGATTCGTGAAGGCACTGCCGCTAAAGATTTAAAAAATCTAATTGGGATTGTGAATGATCGTAATGCCCGGCGTTGCCTTTTTGTAACCGATGACAAACATCTAGACGATTTAATCGAAAAGGGCAGCATTGATTATAATGTAAGGCTGGCCATTCAAGAAGGGCTCGATCCGATTACCGCTATTCAAATGGCCTCTCTAAATGCAGCTGAATGCTTCGGCCTTCATGACAAAGGTGCAGTTGCTCCTGGCTATCAAGCTGATCTGCTACTACTAGACAGCCTTGAGGAAATTCATATTGTACAAGTAGTTAAAAATGGAAAATCAGTTTGGGAAAATGGTGTGCTGTTCAATTTCCCGGAGACTTCTCTTTCTATCCCAAGCAGTTTAAGCTCTACTGTTTCCTTTCATCCTTTAAGCGAAAGTGACTTTACCATTCCAATGAAAGGAAGGAAGGCGAATATCATCGAAATCATTCCGAACAGTTTGATCACCAAACATCTTGTTGAAGATGTTACAGTCAATTCATCCGGTCATTTCGAAGTATCCACTCTGAGCGATCATTTAAAGATGGCAGTTATCGAACGGCATAAGATGACTCGGCTTATCGGCGTGGGAATTGTTAAGGGACTGGGGTTGAATAGTGGAGCGATCGCAACGACTGTGGGCCATGATTCCCATAATTTAATTGTTGCCGGAGTAAAGGATCCGGATATGCTCCTTGCTGCAAACGAAATACAAAAAATGCAAGGGGGATTAATTGTCGTAAAAGATGGAGAAATTCTTGCGGCTATAGAGCTTCCAATTGCCGGCTTAATCTCACCTCTCCCTTATAATGAGGTTTTTGCTAAATTGAAGAAACTCAACCTAGCGTTGGAAACCCTTGGGGCAGCCAAGGATTTCAATCCATTTTTGACTCTTTCATTCCTGTCACTTCCCGTTATTCCTGAGTTAAAAATGACAGCTGACGGATTGTTCCATGTCGGAAAATTTGATTTTATCGAAACTCAGGCAGACTAAAAAAAACAGCAAAATGATTTATTTATTTCAGGGGAGCGAAATGAATTCGCTCCTCTTTCCTATGCAATAGCTATCCAGCCCTTCGTTCCGTTAATAAAACTTTTAAAAAAATAATCCTCTCTCTATGTAACTTGTTCATTTCTTCCGTAAAAAGCCCTTCATTTATCCCTTAATTTTGAATTAATTTAACAATTTAGGTAAAATCACAGATTCCCTCTTGTTTCCTAACTGATAAAGAGTAAACTAATGATAGAGGTATAATTACCCATTTTATACTCATCAACCAGAAAAACATCCCAGGTAATATAGTGAAATTGGGTCCAATTACCATTATGATAAAGGAGGCTGATATACTATTGACTAACTGATTTAACAAGTTTAATAGGAAGACAAATGAATATGAAAGAGAGTGATCGTATGGATTCCGTAAAGAAACACTTCTTCTCACGTATCGTTTTCTTACCTTTTTTAGTCGTTCTCTTAGTCCTATCACAGGCTAGTATTTCAAGTGCTGCAACATATTCTGACGTATCTGAAAATCAATTCTTTTACAATGCAGTAGAGGAAGCATCCGCAAAAGGATATATTTTAGGATATAGCGACGGAACCTTCAAACCATATGAAACTTTATCACGCCTTCACGGTGTCCTCATTTTAAGCCGTGTTTTAAACACAAACACCGAAAATATTACCGAACAGGTTTTTAAAGATATACCGCCACATTATGTACATTACAAAGCGATAACCGGCATCGCTCGAGATGGTATCATCCAAGGGTACTCGGATAGTACATTCAGACGCTACGATCCATTAACCCGCGGTCAAATGGCATTAGCATTGTACCGTACATTTGATTTCAGCCAACATGAAACGAAAACAATTCCATTTAAAGATGTTCCTGATAAATATATAAAGGCCGTTACAGTCTTATATTCCGCAGGAGTAACTGTAGGTAAAGACGAGACCACATTCGGAACTTACGATACAATTACCCGCGGAGAATTTACTGTCCTATTAATGCAAGCCCTTAAAGCAAGTAAACGGGATCTGGCCGCTCCCGGCATTTCATTTACTAGCCATAGTTTAGTAGGCGGTGTATTGGATCTATTAGATTTAAAAACAGATTTAACTGTCCGCTTTACATTCGACACTGATATTAATACAGGTGCACGGGTAGGCGATAAACTAGTCTATTCCGTTTCCTCAGCTAAACAAGATTACGACGAAACCATCGTTCTTACTCAAGATAATCTTGATAATGGCTATGCAGAAACGGTTATTGAAACAAGCGCATTACAGAATCTGCTCGGAGGATTAGCAGGCGACTTACTTAAGGATCTAACTGGCGCCTCTGCAAATGTTGAATCAGCTGCATTACTTGATAACGCACTTGGGCTATTACCCGGTTTAATCCCTGCTTTACCTGAAATAACTATTCCGAATTTAGGTGATACAGTTACCGGAGTGATAACCGATACCGTAGGAACAGCAACGGATCCTACAGATGTAGTAACAGGACTCTTAAATACGGACGAGTTATTAGGCTTGCCTGTTACCGGATTAGTAGATGGCACTGTTGAGCTTGTTGACGGTGTGATTGTTACCGTTGTTGACGGCGTGATCACAAATGTCGTCGGTGCAGCTCTTGATGGCCTTCTTTCCGGCTCTGAAGAGGTAACGATTTCTGTACATTTAGAAGACGACGCAGCTAATAAATCGGAAGATACCACTGAAACATATCAATTCAAAGTAACAGATTTACTTGGGCTATAAAAATCACAGTGCTAAAATACTAGGTTAATACCCAACAAAGACAGAGCGTCCTACTAAACGCTCTGTCTTTGTTGGGTATTTATCCAATTAACTATGCTTATTATGAATAAAAATGAGTTTTTACGTATAAAAAATCAGCCCCTTTAACAAACCGCCAATTCTCTTTATAGAAATTTACGGGCAGTAGGACAAAGCGAGAATCATCACCTCTATCTTATTCCCTAGTAATTAGTACTAATATCACAGCACATTATCCGTTCACAATATTGTCAAATAGTTATATTAATAGAGTATTATTCAATTATTTCTAAAATTCAGTAGGTACTTTTACTTAATTTAGAATTTTGTCAACTATTTAGACTTGTATATTAATTGTATTGGTATAAAATAGTTTCTAGGGATATAGTTTCCTTTTTGGGAAGCGAAGGGGAGTAACTTCGTTGGGCACAAATCATACTTTTGGAACATTTTACCATTTCGCAAAAGGGGATGATTAAGTTATCTGATGATAATGAATTTTCAATTATTATATAGTGTTAAACTAGTGATTTATATGAAAATTATCCCGGGAATGGGCAATAATCCCTTAGTTACAGTTGTTTAATAGTTCACTCCCAAATTGGTGTGTTAATAATCTTTACGAAAGTAAAGTTGAACGGAAAAAGGGTTCCGAGACACACAGCCCAGAAAAAAGTACAAAGGGGAGCAAGAGACATGAAGAGTACAAAGAAACATTTCATGAAGCGCATGGTCTTTATGCCAATGCTAATCGCAGTCTTATTATTTGCTGCAGCTGGTACCTCATTTGCTGCAACATTTAAAGATGTTGACGAGACTAGTATCTACTACAACGCAGTTGAGGAAAATGCAAGCAAGGGGTATGTATTAGGATATTCTGACGGTAATTTCCGTCCTGGTGAAACATTATCACGTCTGCACGGGGTATTAATTTTTAGCCGTATTTTACACACACCTCAAGTGGACAAACAATATTTCACAGACGTGCCACCAAGCTACGTTCATTACAAAACGATTTCTGGTATTGCCGATAAAGGTATTATCAATGGATTCTCTGATCAAACATTCAGAAGATATGAGCCGCTGACTCGCGGTCAAGTAGCATTAGCTATTTACAAAACATTTGATTTCAGTGCATTTGATGGCAAAGAATCAAAAATGCCATTTACTGATGTAGCTCCAGCTTATGCGAAAGCCGTTTCTGCATTATACGCTGCGAAGGTAACAGCCGGAACAAGCGCAACAACTTTTGGAACAAACAACACAATTACAAGAGGCCAGTTCCTTGTACTATTATCAAAAGCTATGGAAGCTATCCACAAGGATAAAAAGCTTAAAAATGTTGATGTAAAAGTTAACAGTAATCAAACAGCAACAGTTTATGGTGAAATTGAAGACTTTAAATTAGACGGAACTGAACTAGTTAACATTAAGATTTTTTCTAAGAAAGATAATAAGCAACTTATTAACGTTGACGCAGAACCTGATGCTGCTCTTAAATTCACTTATACAACACAAATGTTAGCTAAAGGTGCTTATGAAGCTAAAGTCGGTATCGTGGGAAGTACACATGTTGAAACATTACCATTTACAATTAACGACACGACTGCACCAGCAGCGCCTGGAATTTCATTCGTAGGTAAAAGTGTTGTAGGCGGAGTGGTTGATTTACTAGATTTACAAACTGATTTAGACACTCGTTTCACATATGGAACAACTGGATTAACAGGGGCTCAAGCGGGGGATACATTGAAATATACTGTGAGCTCTAAAAATGGTACATTTGTTAATAAAGAGGTTAAACTTTCTGCACAAGATATTTCTAACGGATATGTTCAAGAAGTAATTAAAACAAATGCATTACAAAATCTTCTTGGTTCATTGTTAAGCTTAGACGAAATTCTTGGCGGAGTTGGCGGCGTATTAGGTGCCTCAGTTTCTGCTGAAGAAGTAGCTGCACTCGAAAAGGCTATTGCTGAAAATGCTGCAGGAACTGATACTGTTCAATCAGCTGGATTATTAGATGGCTTATTAGGTTCTCTTCTTGGCGGCGGATCTACTACAAATAATGCTACTGATACTGCATCTGATAGCGGGATTTTAGGCGGTTTAGCTGGTGATGGCGGACTATTAAGCGGTTTAACTGGCGATAAAGGTCTGCTTGGCGGAGTATTAGGCGGTTTATTAGGTGCTACAGGTTCTGGTGACCTATTAGGCGGAGTATTAAACGGCGTAGTAGGACTTGTAGACGGACTTCTAGGTATTGTTGTAGATGGCGTATTACAAGGAGTTATCAGCGGTGCTGAAGATGTAACAATCGAAGTACAATTAATTGATGCTGCTGGTAACCAATCTGCTGTTACTAAAGAAGTTTATAAATTCCAAGTAACAGATGTGCTTGGCCTGTAAGATTCGATAGCATTTCTAAAAAAGACAGAGAGCCAAAACTCTCTGTCTTTTTTAAGTCTAATTATTTGATTTTATGTCTTAATTGTATAGCAAAACCAGGTTGCCAATCCACGGCAGCCTTATTATATGTTTATACCGATCCGACAAACTGCTTTGTTTTATTTCTAAAGTTGTATTATTTATTCGTGCACTTTTTTTTATTTAGGCTGTTAAATTTCAAATACTTTTGATAAGTCATGATGTGTTTGTCTAATGTCTGACTGCAATGAAGGGTATCATAGCTATTTAGTCCGGTTGTCTCAGCTGTTTCAATCAATTGTCTTCTAAGTTGATTGATTCTATCCTCTAATTTGTCGACCTCTACAAACATTACGAAAACTCCTTTAATCATCCATGATCTGTGACCAATTAGGTTACTAATAAGTATAGAAATATTATGCACCAAATCTCCCCGATTTAAAATACTTCTGACAAAACCTCCTATAATATGACATGCGAATTTTTTAAACTACACAATCAACAATGTTAATTAGAAACACTTACATTTCTTATAGTGAAAAATAAACTCTCAGTTGTATTTATCCGACGTTCAAATAATAAGATATTTCCAAATGAAATGGGCATTTTTATTAATTATAAAGTAGAATATCCTCCCACCCACTACCAACTAAAAGTCCTACACTTATTTCTGACAAAGTGTTAAAATAAGTAACAGTTTAAATATTGTCGCAAAAAAGATTTATTAATATAAATTGGAGGTAATAAATTTGGCAGATCTACGTAGTAGTATGATTACAAAAGGTGTTGACCGTGCGCCGCACCGTAGTTTATTGCGTGCAGCGGGTGTAAAAGAGGAAGATTTCGGCAAACCGTTTATTGCGGTGTGTAACTCTTACATTGATATCGTTCCAGGACATGTTCATTTACAGGAATTCGGGAAAATTGTAAAAGAAGCGATCCGTGAAGCAGGCGGAGTTCCGTTTGAATTTAATACAATCGGTGTTGATGATGGAATAGCAATGGGCCATATTGGAATGCGATACAGCTTGCCAAGCCGTGAAATTATTGCCGATTCAGTAGAAACTGTTGTATCTGCACACTGGTTTGACGGTATGGTTTGTATCCCGAACTGTGACAAAATCACTCCGGGAATGATGATGGCAGCGATGCGCGTGAACATCCCAACGATCTTTGTCAGTGGCGGACCAATGGAAGCCGGTACAGATGCCGCTGGAAACAAGCTTACTCTAACTTCCGTATTCGAAGGAGTAGGTGCGTACCAATCAGGCAACATTGATGAAGCTAGATTACAGGAAATTGAACAAGTTGCCTGTCCTACATGTGGATCATGCTCCGGTATGTTTACCGCTAACTCTATGAACTGTTTAGCAGAAGGCTTAGGTCTAGCTCTTCCTGGCAACGGCACAATTTTAGCTACTGCTCCAGAACGCCGTGAATTTGTGAAAAAATCAGCAAAACAATTAATGGAATTAATCAAAAAAGATATTAAACCGCGTGACATCGTAACAATCGATGCAATTGATAATGCTTTTGCATTAGACATGGCAATGGGCGGTTCAACAAACACTGTTCTTCATACACTTGCTATTGCAAACGAAGCAGAAATTGACTATCCCGTTGAACGCATTAATGAAGTTGCAGAACGTGTTCCGCATCTGGCAAAAATCGCTCCGGCATCTGACTATGCTATCGAAGATGTTCACAGAGCCGGCGGAGTTAGTGCGATTATAAATGAAGTTTTGAAAAAACCAGGCGCAATGCACGGAGACTGCCTAACAGTATCAGGAAAAACATTACGTGAAAATGTAACAGGCTGTGAAATCCAAGACAAGGACGTTATTCATCCATTAGATAACCCGCATTCTGAACGCGGCGGTCTTGCTGTCTTATTCGGAAACCTCGCTCCACAAGGCTCCATTGTAAAAGTTGGGGCAGTTGATCCGGAGGTTGGCGGTTACCACAGAGGCCCTGCAATCTGCTTCGATTCACAGGAAGATGCGCTTTCTGGAATCATCACTGGTAAAGTTGAAGAAGGACATGTTGTCGTTATCCGTTATGAAGGTCCTAAAGGCGGTCCTGGTATGCCGGAAATGCTTGCACCTACTTCGCAAATCGTCGGTCGCGGTCTTGGCGCGAAAGTCGGCCTAATCACTGACGGACGTTTCTCTGGTGCATCCCGCGGAATTTCTATCGGTCATATTTCACCGGAAGCAGCAGAAGGCGGTCCAATTGCATTTGTACAAGATGGCGACATTATCGAACTTGATATGAATAACCGTAAAATTACTCTAGAAATTTCTGATGAGGAAATGGCAAAACGCAAAGCGAATTGGAAAGGCTTTGAACCAAAAGTGAAAAAAGGTTACTTAGCCCGCTACTCTAAGCTTGTAACCAACGCAAGCAAAGGCGGAATTATGGAAATCTAATTTTCACTATTAAAAGTGGAACTCTTATTAAAGGGTTTCACTTTTTTATTTTCCCATTAAGAATTGACCTGCCCTTTCTTTCTGCTTAATTTAACCTATAAAAGTTTCCACTTTGGAAGCAACTGTGATTAAATAATCGTATTAATTAATCGACACAGCAAATAACGATATGTTTCAAATCCCGTCAAGGAGTTGATTTTTTTGAAAAAAAGCACGATCAAAATTACCATGCTGACCGCTGCGCTCCTGTCCCTCCTCTGGCTATTTGGCTTCACCTGGTCGATACAGGATTTTTATTACGAAAAGGCAGATGAAATAGAAGGAACAATCGCTGCCGATAAAGATAAAGAGACGGAACAATCTCAGGATGCCGTTCAGGTTGTTGCCCTTGGAGACTCGCTTACAAGGGGTACCGGCGATGTTTCCGGCAAAGGATATGTAGGTCTTGTTACTAGTCAATTAAAAGACGATTTGAATTCTCAGGAAATGATCGTCTCCAACCTCGGAATTAACGGGCTGACATCTAGTCATCTTCTGCAGCAGATTGGACAACAAAATATCGGTCGTCAAATAGGTAGGGCTGATATCATTCTTATGACTATCGGTGGAAATGACCTGTTTCAACAGGGACAAACTTTGTTCGATATGGACCTGACAAAGGTCGAGCAGTTGAAGACCCAATACCTAGCTAATCTCGAGCAAATTTTCACAAAAATACGCAGGTACAATCCAGAGGCTCCCTTGTTTATCCTTGGTCTGTACAACCCATTTATCGAATTAGATGACAGCGATGTCACTAATTCAGTGATTCGGGATTGGAATTATGCGACAGAAACGCTGGCTGGACAGTTTAACGAAATCGTTTTTGTCCCTACCTTTGATTTATTCCAGCTGTCTGTCAATAATTACTTATATTCAGACCATTTTCATCCGAACCAAGAGGGGTATCGGCTGATTTCAGACAGACTAGCACCTTTAATTAACTGGGAAAAGGAGGCCGCCAGCCATGAATGAGGTCACATTAGCCGTTCATAATCTACGGAAAAGGATTGGTCGGAAAGAGATTATTAAAGGATTGAATTTTGACTTAAAAAGAGGTGAGGTATTTGGTTTCCTCGGTCCGAACGGAGCTGGAAAAACAACAACAATTCGGATGTTAACAGGGCTGATTAAGCCGACGGAAGGGACGATATCCATTTGTGGCCATGATATAAGGAAGGATTTCACAAGAGCGATGGAGTTTCTTGGCTGTATCGTGGAAAACCCTGAACTCTATCCGTTTTTGTCCGGCTGGGACAATCTTGTGCACTTTGCCGGGATGCTTCCCTCTGTTACGGAAAAACAAATTACTGAAACAGCGGCCTTTGTCGGGTTGGATGAACGGATTCATGATAAAGTGAAAACCTATTCCCTCGGGATGCGGCAGCGCCTTGGAATTGCTCAAGCCCTGTTAAATCGGCCGAAGGTGCTGATACTGGACGAGCCAACGAATGGGCTTGACCCTGCCGGCATTCGTGAAATGCGGCAGTTTATCCGCAGCTTGGCAGAAAATGAAGGCTTAAGTGTGTTAGTTTCCAGCCATCTGTTAAGTGAAATCCAGCTTCTTTGTGACCGGGTTGCGATTATGGCAAAGGGGGAAATCATCCAAATTGATTCAGTGGAAAATCTGCTGACAAGTCAGGAGAAATTGGTTTGGCGAGTCTCTCCCCTTACACAGGCAAAGAAAGTGCTGGAACGTTTTACTGACGTTCAATTGGATGGCAATTACTTAATCACCCCTCTAGATGGAGAGAAAGCTGCTCAATGGAGCAAAGCGTTAATCGAAGAAGGTGTCGCGATTTTCGAAATGAACCGCAAAATACCTGTCCTGGAGGACTTGTTTTTACAACTTACAGGCGGTGGGAAGATTGGCTAAATTAATTCAAAATGAAATGATGAAACTGCTGGCAAGGAAACGGCTGCTTGTTATTGCACTTATCACCGCGATTCTTGTTGCTTTATTTACATATGCACAATATAAACAAACACAGGAACAGCAAGAAAAGCTTGGGACAACCGATTGGCGGGTTGCCGTTCAGGCGCAAGTCGTCGATATCAGCAATCGGCTCAGCTCTAATCGGATGACCGATGATGTACGGGAACGGCTGCAGGTCATCTTAAAACAGCAGCAATATTATCTCGATCATGATATTAATCCTTCTGAGCCTGGTGCTGCGACCTTTATGAGGATGTTTATTGAAAACTCCGGGCCGATGTTTATCCCGCTTCTTGTGATGGTCATTGCGAGCGATCTTGTTTCTGCGGAGCATTCACTGGGCTCGATTAAACTGCTCCTGACGCGTCCAGTGAAAAGGCGGAAAATTCTCCTTAGCAAATACATTACCCTTATTTTCTCAGTTTCGCTGATCATGGCGATTGTCGGCGTGCTTTCTTTTGTACTGTCAGGGTTTGTGTTTGGCTATCATGGTCTTGACGCCCCTGTCATGACGGGATTTTCCGCAGAGGGCGGCAATTTAGATACGACGAAGGTACGGACAATTAGTCAGTGGCAGTTCCTCTTGATGGACTTTGGCCTCGTCTGGTTTGTTGCCGTTGTTGCCGGAACGCTTTCCTTTATGCTGTCCGTGCTGATTCGCAGCACAGCGGCCGGAATGGGCGTTATGCTCGCAGCCCTTATTGCCGGTTCCATTTTAAATAATATGGTTTCCTCATGGGAATCAGCTAAATATTTGTTTATGGTTAATTTGAACTTAACAGGC
The DNA here is from genome assembly GCA_937902115.1 of uncultured Bacillus sp. GTDB lineage: Bacteria > Bacillota > Bacilli > Bacillales > Cytobacillaceae > Bacillus_BD. The sequence goes on from CALGSR010000463.1 coordinate 12,557, forward strand.
TACTTAACCGGGGCTGCCCCGCCGGTTGAAGGCATGACCTTAATGTTCTCCATCACCGTTTTGGCCATCTGGTGGTCTGCCGCACTCTTCGTTTCCTTTTTCGTTTTCACAAATAAAGATGTGTACTAACCACTGCAGGTGCCTGGCACTGAAAATGGACAAATGTCTTTATTCGGTGCCAGGCACTATTTTTTTCTATTTTTTTATTCGCATGGGTTTGATGAGTATTTAAAATTCCATGGGAATTTGGTGGATTTTATGGTAATCTTTCTGCATGGGTTTTTTTATTGCCGCATACATATGTAATACACTGGGACAACCTTAGATAGTATTTTACATAGATTGAAAATTTGTTGGAGGTTTATTATGCAAAGCTGGATTACAGATTTTATGGAGCAGTTTGGGTACATCGGGATTTTTCTGATGATTGCATTAGAAAATGTTTTCCCCCCTATCCCATCAGAAGTTATTTTACCGTTTGGCGGTTTTATGACAACCTATACCAATTTAACTTTAGTTGGAGTGATTATCGCATCAACAGCCGGTTCTGTTGTCGGAGCTGTGATTCTATACGGTATCGGCTTACTCCTTGATGTTGAAAGGTTAGAAAAGATTATCGACCGCTGGGGACATATTTTGCGCGTGACAAAGGAAGATATCCATAAGGCCGATGCCTGGTTTGATAAGTATGGTATTTGGACGGTATTTTTCTGCCGGATGGTTCCTTTAATCCGCAGTTTAATTTCTATTCCTGCCGGGATGTCAAATATGAAATTTAGCCTCTTCTTGATTTTCACCTTTTTCGGAACATTGATTTGGAACATCATCCTTGTTTCAATCGGAGCTGCTTTAGGAGAAAACTGGGAGAGAATTACGGAATTCATGGATGTTTATTCCAATATTGCTTATGCAATCATTGGCGTTGGGATTATTGTATTTATCGTCTGGTTTTTCCGCAATAAAAGAAAGAAAGCTTAATCTATCATAAGGAGAATTTTTAAACAATGGATTTTATTGAAATTCTTAAAGCAATCATTTTGGGGATGGTTGAGGGTTTAACGGAGTTCGCCCCTGTTTCCTCAACCGGACATATGATTATTGTCGATGATATGTGGCTGAAGTCCAAAGAGTTTCTTACCCAGCCTGTGGCTAATACGTTTAAAATTGTCATTCAGCTTGGATCCATATTGGCTACTGTCGTAGTGTTCAAGGATCGCTTTATTGATATCCTTGGCTTAAACAGATTATTTCATAAGGAACGAGTGGTTACGGTTGGCGGCGGTCATCTAAACCTGCTCCATGTACTGATTGGCTTAATTCCGGCTGGGGTACTTGGCGTTTTGTTTGAGGACTTTATTGATAATAACTTGTTTTCAATTAATACGGTTGCCATTGGCTTAGTCCTGGGTGCGATTCTGATGATTATTGCCGACTTGTTCAGCGGCAAACGCCCGACTGTTAATTCACTGGATGCGATCAGCTACAAACAGGCATTTATCGTTGGTCTTTATCAATGTTTATCTTTATGGCCGGGTTTCTCCCGCTCAGGAGCCACTATTTCCGGCGGGGTGTTAACCGGATTAAACCACCGTGTTGCCGCTGACTTTACCTTTATTATGGCAGTACCAATTATGGCAGGTGCCAGCTTCCTGTCTCTTTTGAAAAACTGGCAGTATTTCACAATGGATGCGATGCCGTTTTTTATCGCTGGATTTATTAGTGCCTTTGTCTTTGCTTTGATTTCGATTCGTTTCTTCTTGAAGTTAATCAATAAAGTAAAACTTGTTCCATTTGCGATTTACCGGATCATTGTCGCAGCGGCAATTTTCATTCTATATCTATAATCCAAAAACGGGGTGTCATAGCGACGCCCCGTTTTGGCTTCCATACTATGGAAATGTGCGATTATTACTGATTTTGGTGCGATTATTCAAAATTAGGTGCAATTAACACTGATTTTGGTGCAATTATAAATCCTCTTTCATTTCGGACCTTAATTCAACAAAAATTATCCATTAAAGAACTGTTTTAAGATAAAATCCGTTTTTCGCCTTCTAAAGCGCGGATTTCGGATACATTTTGCGTGAATTCCAATGTGCCCATGTACTTTCCATCTTCATCACGGACGGCGAAGTAGCGGATATAAATAAATTTATCCTTCATACTAATCCAGAAATCCTCGACGTCCTTCGCACCTGATTTGAAATCCTGTAACAATTCTTCCACAACATGAACACTTTGCGGCGGATGACAGTTTTGCACGGTGCGGCCAATGACAGCTTTTGTTCTGGCAAAAATTCTTTCTTTCCCATGAGAGAAATAACGCACGACATCATTTTCATCGATAAAAGTTAGGTCAACGGGCATATGGTTAAGCAAGGTTTCTAATTGCTTCAATGAGACAATCCCTGTTTCAAAGCGGATATAGCCATCGAAACCTGTATCATCAGCCTCTTCTCCTTCTGTTTCCACCGCCAACGGATGACGCTTCAGTTTCCAAATACCCTGCGGTGCTGTTAAACAGTAACCAATTTCTTCACTTTCAGCGGCAATTTTCACCCATTCATCCTCGGTTAATGTTTCTAATGCCATTGGGAATAGAATCTCTTCCTCTTTAAAAATCATTTCGCTTACTTCTTTAATGACCTGGTCGAGAATCCCTGTAATTTCACTTTTATAGCCTGCATAACTCATTAATGCTCTCTTGGCATCTTTAATGACAAAACGGATCTCATCATCGACACCCCACATGACCTTTGTTGGGCCGTAGATTCCGTATTTTTCCAAGTACGGGAAAAGCAGATTTTCCTTTCTTGAATAATGCTTATCTACATCCCATAATAGATTCAGATCTTCAATCAGCTTGAAGCGATTTTCATCAGAATCGTCTTTCTCAAATCGTTCCTTATGCAACCCAATCTTGAAATTGACTAGTTTATCAATTTCCTTGTTTTCCATTTTCCATGTATGAACAGGGTGTCCCGGCTCGTCCTCCGGTTTTTCTGAACGATGAATTTCTTCGATAGATCCTTTGAATATCGCTGCATGCACAGAACATAGACGCTGAACCTCAGAAACTGGAATTCCCTCTTCCTCCATCAACGCCTGCTCCAGCTGGGAAATTTCCGCTACTGTTACATCACCGACTGCCTCTTCAAACTTCGCTTTGACCTCAGTGACGTCCTTCCCTGCATGAAGCTCCTTAATAATTTCCTTCAGCATTTCCTGGCGTTCGCTTTTATTCTCCATCACATATTCACGATTATTAATTAATTCACTCATCGTCCATACCTCCCATAGATTGGATTCCTGTAAGGTCTGCTCCCGCTTTCCTTTTAAAGCATTATTCTTTTACGTTATATCCATGTTTTTCAAAGGTTTGTTTAATTTTATTTAAGTCAATACTCCGCATCCGGGCGCCTTTTGCGATCGTCATGACCCGTCCTGCTGTTTGCAGCATTCCCGGTTTCGTGATTTGCTCGAAACCGATTTCCTTCATGATTTCGATGACAAATGGATCTTCTGTACAAAGTTCATTAATGGTTTTATTAAAATCAATGATTTTACTCAATTTTGCTCACCTCACAAGTGAGAATTTATATCAAACTTCATTATCAACCTGACTGTGAGAACTATTCTCAAATATAAGTATACCTGATTGAAAAATCGGCAAAGTGATGTGCATCACTTTTAATTAAAGGCTGTTTTT
>CALGSR010000464.1 GCA_937902115.1 uncultured Bacillus sp.
CTGAGCTATGATAAAAAGGTCGAGAGCCTGCTGAAGCGCAACGGGATGTGGGAATTCTCCTCCGTGCTTGAGGATATCGAAGTGGAAGAGATGACCACCAACGCCGTTGGACTGCTTGATAATCGTGAAAAATACAGTACAGTTGTATTAGAAAGTGCAGCCGATTTGCGACAGGAAGCGCTAAGAAATGTAACGCTGTTAAAAGAAAAGTTTATTAAATAAAGTTTCTTGATTAGAATGATTGTAAATAGTGCAATTAATGAAAATTTGGTGCGATTCCATCTGATTTTGGTGCAATTATCAATTTTAGGGTCTATACCCATGTCTAGTGAAGATCTTTTTTTTAAAAAAACAGCAGGGGGTTCGCCCCTTCCTGTGAATACATAGGAACATCGGAGTTAATGGAGGGACTTTTATGAAAATCTTGCTGGCTACAGCCTATGAATACCCGCATATTGGAGGGTTGTCGACACATGTGACGACGTTAAAAGCGGGGCTTGAGGCCAGGGGGCATGAAGTGGATGTCCTCTCGTTTTCCAATATCGCCTCGGCTACTCGCAAGCTTTATGCGCAGGGGCCGAGCTTCGTGATGAATAAAATCCGCAAAGGCCGCGGTATCCTCTGGACGCATCATGTGCGGCAGAAATGTGTGCAAAAATTAATCGAGAAAAACAAACATAAAAACTATGACATCATTAATGCTCAAGACCCCTTTTCCACCCTGGCGGCGTTGGAGACCGGCATCCCGGTTGTGTCAACGGTTCATGGCTACGCAACATTTGAATCAATCAGCAAAGGCTCGATGATCGAGGGCAGCCCGGAAGCCAAGAAGTTTCAGAGCATTGAAATCCAAGCCTATAAAGGGACGCGGAAAATTATCACAGTGGACCAACGTCTGAAAAATTATATTAAAGAGGTTTCCGGTGTCGATGCGACGGCGATCCGCAATTTCATTGATATTCACAGTTTTAAGCCAGATAAAGGAAAAAGGCAGGAGTTTCGCAAGCAGTACGGGGTTGGCCTGGACGAACAAGTTGTGTTTATCCCAAGACGCCTTGTACCTAAAAACGGAGTCATCTACCCTGTCATGTCATTTCCGGCGGTACTGCAGAAATACCCGAATGCCCGCTTAATTTATGCCGGCGAAGGAAATCAAATGTCCGAAATCAAACGAATTGCCGTTGAGAATGGGATTGAGGATAGAGTGACCCTGCTCGGCAATGTGCCCCATGATAAAGTGAAGGACTATTTCGCTCTGTCTGATATTGTGATTGTCCCAAGCATTTATTCTGCCGGCGTCGAAGAAGCGACCTCGATTTCTGCCCTCGAAGCAATGGGCTCCGGCACACCGCTTATCGCCTGTGCCGTCGGTGGCTTGAAGGAAATCGTCAATCCGGGGGTTGACGGACTGTTAATCGAAGAAAAAAGCGCCGCGCAAATGTC
>CALGSR010000465.1 GCA_937902115.1 uncultured Bacillus sp.
ATTTCATGAGCAAGCGTCCAGTTTAGGCGTTCTGGCAATATCACGTCATCGTTATAAAGAACAAGGAATATGCTATTTTCTAGTACTATCGTGCATCTATCTTTTAAGATACCACCCACATTAAAACTGAAGATATCTTTATGTACGATATTACAGTAATTCTGTATTGAATCGAATATGATGTTCCGATCATAGTGTAGGCTTAAAATGTCTATGTTGGGAGAAGCCACATTTAGCTTAAAAAGTAGACGTGTAGCTTCTTCTTCACATCTGTCAAAGTCTGGTTTTAACTTCATTTTTGCTGGATTAAAAACTTGTATCAAGCCTATTCATCCCCTTTAATTCCTTTTACCTTAAGATAATAGTCAATCGTATTCTCAAAAATCTTTATTGCGTCCTCTCTCTGTTCTTCAGGGACATCTGCGGCCTTTCTGGCAAGTAACAGCAATCTTTTTTCAGTGGAGTTTTGGGCCTTGTTCTCTTCGGTTGAGCTTCTTTGCAATAGAGAATCCAAAGGAACGCCAAAGAAGTCCGCTACTTTTATTATTTTGTCCGTCGACGGAAGTTTTTCATCCCATCTTCTAATAGTTCCGTTTCCAAGTCCCAATATCTTTTCAAGCCCAGCAATGCTAATCTTTCTCTCTTCGCACAATCCCCTGATTGTTTCAACGATTCCCATATTCTTTCTTCGCCTCCATGCTAATTTTTTAAAAATATTTTAAAAACACGCTTGACAAATTAGCAGGGATGCTATATACTTAGCATACAAGCTAATATTGACTGGTAGATAGCAAAAAAATTAGTGTTTCGTTCCCCAACGAGTTACCATTATTTGCTATTAGCATGTTTGCTATCAATATAGCATATGTGCACAAATTAGTCAACAAATTTAGCTTAAATATTTTACAGAAGGGAGGGATGAGTTTGACAACTTTAGAGAAGGAAACGAGAAAGGCACTCGTAGAGAGAAATATGACCTTGACGACGCTGGCTAATGATCTCGGGATATCCCTCCCATATCTGTATGACATCTTAAAAGGGAATCGACCGGCGCCAAAGCAGAGAAAGAAGATAGTCAGGATTTTGAAATTGCCGCGTACTTTGTCGAGGCTGGAGGACAATTCTTATGAAGACGTATAACGGCTCCTACACAATAACATGGATACTTGCCGGTGAGGAAGTAACGCTGGATGAAATCATTAAGTACGTAAAACAGCGAAGGGCAATGGAACAAAGAAAAGTTTCCAGTTTAAGGAAAGGAGGATGACCATGAACGAGCTAATCAAAATCAACTACGACAGCGACAGGCCGACAGTATCGGCGAGGGTATTACATGAGTTTCTGGAAGTGGAAACCCGTTATAACGATTGGTTTAATAGGATGACAGAGTACGGGTTTTCAGAAGGGACAGACTTTTACTCAATTTTGAGTAAAACCTCTGAACAAGGCGGTCGACCGGCAACAGATCATCAATTAACCATCGATATGGCAAAAGAACTGTGCATGATTCAGCGCAATGAGAAAGGCAAACAGGCCCGGCAGTATTTCCTAGAAGTTGAAAAGCAGTGGAACAGTCCCGAGGCCGTCATGTCCCGCGCGCTGAAGATGGCGGATAAGACAATAGAATCTTTGCAGTCCGGCATGAAGCTGTTGCAGTCTGAAAACACCGTCATGAAGCCAAAGGCCCTATTTGCTGATTCAGTGGCGGCCTCCAGCACGTCAATCCTTGTCCGTGACCTTGCAAAGCTTTTAAAGAAAAACGGCGTCGATATTGGCGAGAAGCGGCTGTGGAGATGGATGCGGGACAATGGATATGCTATCAAAGCTGAGGGCCGGGATCACAATGCGCCCACACAAAAATCTATGGATTTGGGCGTCATGGAAACAAAAGAAGGCACAAACATTGACGCGCAAGGCGAAAGCCACATCAATAAGACCACTCTTGTTACCGGGAAAGGACAGGTATATTTCGTCAATAAGTTTTTAGAGACAAGGGAGGCCGTAACATGCCTAAGCAAATAACCCGTTATCAATGCGAATTCTGCGATAGGAATTATTCTAGGTTAAGATCGGCAGAAGAACACGAAAAAATATGCTTGAGAAATCCGGAAAATAAATCCTGCTCAACGTGTTTTAACGCCATCAACGATATCGAACCTGTTTGCGCCGTAACGAGTGAAAAGATATTTGTGCGGTACAGGACGGTCAAAAATTGTGAAAATTGGCATGAAAATGAATATTGAACAAGTTACCACCTAGATAATTTTTAAAAGGAGGGACAAGCACTAATGAAAAAGCGCCATATAAACGAATTTATGAAAACACGCTTTGCCAACTATGGCAGGGCGGCGGGAATGGGAATCTTAGAGGACCATTACGACGAGGAAAGCGGATTGCCACACTATGGTGGCAGTGTGCGAGTAATAACACCATCGGATTTTATGACACCAGAGGAAAGAGCAAAGTTGAGCGGTCCGGTGAAGACATACCGGATACCGAGAAAGGAGAAAAAATGCGTGCATACAAATTGATGAAACTTGCAATAGAGAATCCGGAGAAGTACATCGGAAAACGGTACAAGGTCGTAGACGGTGCCGTCAAGTGGAATAACGATACATTCAGTGAAGTGGAAATCTCCGATGGCGGCTTACTGGATGATGTCCTTCTTATTGGAGTTAAAGACGGCACGAAAATAAGTTTCATTGTGTCGTTCAATTCATGTACAGAGCTGGAAGAGATTGAGCTCGACCCCAAGCCTGTCACGTTTATG
>CALGSR010000466.1 GCA_937902115.1 uncultured Bacillus sp.
CAGATAATTGCTCAGCCTGATCTTCTTGCATTCCTGCCAATATCTGATCACCCATTTGACCAAATAACCCAGTAATACTAGTGACCATTTCGCCTGTAACAGTTTGTCCAGACCACGCCATTTGATTTAATGCTATTGTTGCCTGGTCACTTAAATCTAAAAATCCAGTAACAGCTTGCTGTGTTTCCTCAGAGACACTATCACCAAATAAATCAAACTCGCCCAAAGCAGAACTAGTTGCATCTTCAAAAGTTTTCAACCCTGCAACTAACAACCCAATAGGGCCATAGGCTAAAGTAAATATTGCTTGTAGACCCTTAGACCTTTCTCCTAGTTCATCCCAACTTTTATAAAGCCAGGTGAACTGAGCAAATAAACCTGCAACTCCTGCTGTCACGAGTCCGAAAACGCCTGATAGGGCTCCTACGCTTGTACCTAATGCGCTTGCTGCTCCTTTTAAAGATCCAATAACCGGACCAGCTGCCATCAATCCGCCAGCCATGATACCAGCCGCAGAAGCAACGCCTGTAATGGATGCCGCTAACTCTTTGTTTTCACTTGTCCATTCCGCTGTTTTCCCTAATACTTTTGCAATTTCTGCTAATAATGGAGCAAGGACAGCTTTTATATCTTTCAAAGCTTGTTGCATTTGGATTGCCGGATCGGCATCAAGCTTACTAACCGCATCGTTTAACTGCTCTTGATTTGCAGCAGAGCTTGATAAATGTTGGTCCATATTAAGAAGGGTTTCAGTGATATAATCACCTTGATCTTCCCAAAGCGTCCCGAACAGCTCAGTCCCAAGATTCATACGTAAAGTTTCATCTTCTACATCCATTAGGGCTTTGGCTACTTCTTTCATTGCTTCTGTTCCTGCCGTTCCGCCCTCTGCTACTGCTTTACCCCAAGTTTTCAATTGTTTAGTTGAAATATCAGTATTAGCGATTAATTCTGCTGTCGCCTTCGGAACTTCTTGGCCAAATTCAGTAAGCTTGATGCGACCTTCTTTTAATCCATCAAGAAGATTATCGATATTCCAAGTACCCGTTTCGACCCCTGAAGCCATAATCGCCTGAACTTCTTGCGCATCAAAGCCAGCCATTCGCAGTTGTAACCCATATTCAGCAATAATATCGAGTTGTTCAGGTGGAAATCCTATTTTTAAAAGGGCATTAGTTAATGCTAGGGCTTCCTCATTTGAAATCTCCAATGCTGAGGCTATTTCATTCGTTTCCTGAATAAGTTCGTTAAAATCAATGCCATTATAAGCTGTTGCAATAGCTGCAGCACCTTTCACTACAGCTTGATTCGTTTCATCCGTTGCATTTTTATTTAACGCCCATTGACGCCGCACGCCTTCCAATGCTGATTCCGCATCAACACCATAGGATGATACTGTACTAATTGCGCTTTTAACAGATTGAATAGACGAAGTTGGCACATCAAACGTAATATCGATTTTAGTATTTAAAGATGAAGTATCTAATGCCTTCTGGATGACTCCGGCAATCCCTCCGCCAGCTGCTAGACCTGCAGCAAGACCAGCCAATTCTCCACCAAGCTCTTTTACAGACTCTTGTGCATCATCTGCTACCGGCTTAATTTGGTCTAATTCTCTTCTTACTTGATCAACTGATGCACCATCATCTAAAGACCGCAAAGATTTTCGCATTTTCTCCAAATCAACATCTGTACCTAGCGCCGCCTGGCCAATCTTATCGATTGCAGTTTCTAATTGCTTAGAATTTGCTGTACCGTTCCTTATCGCATTTGCTAAATCGGAACCTAAAGCATCTGCTACACCATCTATATCTGTGCCTAACGCTTCAAATAAATTAGATAATTGTCGTGTGGAATCTTCTACTTTTTCCTGTTCTTTTTGGGTATTAGCCAATTGATTTTTAAAGGCTGCTAGTCTACCCTCGGTCTGCTGAATCTCACGCTGGAATGCTCTATATTGTTCTGCAGTAATTTCGCCGCGGTCAAATTGTTGTTGCACTTCTTGCTGCGCTTCTTTTAACCGCCTTAATTTTTCTGAGGTAGTTTCAATTTGTTCAGAAAGTAGTTGTTGTTTTTGGGCAACCAGAACAACATTATTAGGGTCAAATTTTAATCCTTTTTGAACTTCCCTAAGCTCGCTCTGCAGATTTCTGGATTGCTGGTTCACGTCTTTCAGAGCTTTATCTAACCCTTTTGTGTCTCCGTCCAGTCGGATCGTAATCCCTTTAATACCCTTGCTTGCCATGTTTTCACCTCTCTTTTAGGCAAAATAAAAAAGGTTAGAGAGAATCAGAAGCTGTCAAAGTCTTCTTGAGTTGCTCGTCTAACCTTTGGTTCTTTATCTTCTAATCCTAAATATTCATAGATATAATCAAAACACATGCCGATTGTCATAATCTCCAAGTCTGCTAGCGTTAATTTACACTTATAACAAAGAGATAAAAACATTTCTACGGTTGCTGGTTCACCGGATAGGCTGTCTTTATCTACTTTTTTTTAGTGGATTTTATGGTAGAGATAATTAACGGACCGATATCAGATAAAACGTCATAGATTGGAAACTCATCAAATTCTTCCAACCATGATTCCATTTCTTTTAATTGCGGATCTGCTGTTTTTGCTAATATCCAAGCCATATTGAATATGATTTCCGCTTCAAACGGATCATCTGGTTTTGGTGCAAGCAGCTTGTCTACATCTTGAAAATAATCACGTTGGAATTGCGATTTATATTTAATGGCCGTTGCACCGGTGGATTTCAAGAGAATATCTTTACCGCCTATGGTAATTGTCTTTTCCATGAATCAATCGCTCCTTACGGCGTTACTTTCTTATAGACCGAATTAAACCATACGTCATAAACAGCAGCGTCTGTAGTCTCTGTTGTCCGAGTCTTAACTAGCAATTTACCATCAATGTCTAAAGGTGATGCTGTTAAAGCAAGGTCTTTCGCTGTGATTTCTGTACTTTCTTGTTTCGTGTTTCCTGTTAAAGATGGACGGTTCGCGATGCAGTTATATAAAACGTGACGACGTGCTTTTACATCCCCTTCGAATTGGAACAGAAGCGCAAACTGTTTACCCTGCGCTAATGCAAGCTCATTTACCACTCCATCCGTTTCGTCTAGTTCCTCACCAAGTGCATCGATTGCAAATTGTTGTGGAATATTAGCAATGCTTAACGTACCGCTATACCCCTGATTACTTTTTACAATGTAATAAACAATGTTATCAGCGAAAAATTTATATTCTTCACCAATAGGATCCATTGTTAACGTTACGGCTCCCGGGATAGCGATAGGTTCTTCAAATGTTGGTACACCTGCGACAACCGTAAAAGGAGCATAGTGTACATTACTTAGACCAAATTCAACTTTATTTTCTGCCATTTTATATCAACCTCATTTCATAGATTCTCATAAACATATTTTCCGATTCAATAAATGCCTCATCAGCATCATAGGGAATCTCATTTTCATCTAATAAACTTTCAAGTTTCCCTTCTGCAACAAGGTCTTTTTTATCGGTATATAATTCAATCCTCACATCGTATAGCTTTTTATAAACTTTATTGTCTGCCTTGAAATTAGGCTCAGCATCAACAAGATAAGCAATAAAAGGTGGAACTACCTCACTATTAAAATGCGAATAAGCGACTGGGTAACCAGTCGCATCTAAAATGTTTTTTAATTCTTCTAGCGTCATGACTGTACCGCCTTTTCGACCCGTTCAAGGAAGGATTCAATTGCCTTTTCCTCCACCGGGGCAATGTGTTCAAATCCTCTTGCCCGGCCGCCTCCACGAACAGCATGACCTTTTTCAAGAAGATGAGTTTTTTGATAATCCGTCTTATTATGGATCACCTGACTAGTACCATCTTTTTTTACTGTCCATCCTTTTCGATAATCACCTGATTGATCTTTAAAATCTCCGGCAGTACGTAATTCCTTTACAGCCTCTTTAGATACATCTTTTTTCGCCTGGTCTACTTCCTTTTTTACATCAGAAGTATATGCCCTTAGTTCCTTAACAATTTCATTTGCAATTTGATTAATATTAATTGCCATTTTAAACACGCTCCTTTGCAATAATCGTGAGCGTTTTGTTTAGTTCATCATCATTAATTGGAGGCTCAATAATATCAAAAAGACGATCGCCGTATTTAATGGCCATATCTACTGCAAGGCCTGCCATATATCGAATAATAAACCGGTAAGTGATGCTAGATTGCGGAGATGCCGCTGCAACATATTCAGACCCTTTTAAGGTTTTAATCATGGCCCAGGCTTGCGTGAACTCTTCAGCATTTTCAAATGTTCGCGTCTCCTGTCCCAGTGCATCCTTTATGATAATAGGTTTTAAAAAGGAGATTCGATGCCGAAATGAACCACCGTTATTATTAGGGTTATATTTAAACGGACGCATCAGCATCATCCTCTAATACGATTTCAGAAAGAGCATTTGAAATTAATAAACTGTTTATCTGGCTTATGAAATTATCATTAAAAAATTCTAAAGCGTCATTATAAACGTATCTAGCACGTTCAAATACAAGCTCTTTAAAACGCTCATCACTGTATATATCATAATTCCCGCACTTCTCTCTTAAATCAACCACAGATGCAGAAAGGATGCCTTTGATATTATCATCCTCATGATCTCCCAAATGCATCCTATCTTTAAATTGTTTTAATAGTTCATCAGTGATGCTCATTTACATCACTCCTCTATAACTTTTGTTTCTTCTACCTTTTCAATAAAAACACATTTAAATTTAGGATGTTCTTTTGACAAATCAGAAATTCGCTTTTTAGTAGGTTTATAGTTACCTTTTGGATAAAATTCACCAATTCTATATAGAGTATTATTATCCAATGTATCTATAAATCTATTAATAACCTTATAAGTCATAATCGATCACCCATTAAACCTGTGGAATCGTTAAATTTAAAGTATAAACTTGAGAAGAATATTTATCCTTGGGTTTACCCGTTGCAAATTGCTTCGCAATATATAAAGTAGCATCCTCAAGAGCCATAGTTTGATCGTATTTCTTAATAGGCTCCGTTCCACCCATTGCTGCAATATATTCTCCTTTAACAAAGAATACTACTTTACCCGCAGGGACAAACACTGATTCCGTTTGAATTGGGTTGAATGGTAGGCTTGTAACGTATACCCCTGCAGCATTTTGAGTCGTTGCATTCGCTTGGATATCAAATGTATCAAATGGATTTGTTACCATAACTACTTTACCCGCAATATTTTTAGGGCGATCCGCGTCAGTTCCGTCACCATTTAATTTCTTAGCAAGAAGTTTAACCACATCTCTTAATTCATTGATGGTTGTACGTCCTGGTTCAAATGTTAAAGTACCAGCTGCTGTCTTATCCGGATAGACACCATCCACTACGCTTCCGGCAGGGTCTTTTAATAATCCGATTGGTTGATCTTTACCGGTTCCTGCAACAAAACCTTTTTCTAATCCAACAGCCATTGCTTCTGTAAGAATTGTACGAACATATCGTTCTACCCAAACTGGACCGAGTTTTAACATATCATTTGAAATAGGAATAAACGCAGTTAATTTAAGTTGGGTAATCGATTCTTTACGGAATGAAGCATTTAATTGCCCTTGGATATCCCCAAACAATGGTCCCCATACGGCGGCCCCTTCCGGATCACTATAAATAAATTCTGTTACTGCACCAAGGTTTTGTAATCCTAAATGTTGTAAAAGAGGATGCGCTTGTACCAAATCATCGAAAACGCGTTCTTGAGTTGATTTAGGTAAAGTTTCAGTATCTTTGAATCCACCATCTTCAACTACTGCATTGAAGAATTTCATTTCTTCACTTGTAAGAACATTAGCACCACGGGCTTGCATAATAGAACGATCAATCATCGATTCATTCACTTGATTAAAAATATCTGCTTGTACATCTTGTGCAAGAGCTTCAATCATTTCATTTAATGCAACTGATTGTTGTTCTGCAGAACCTTCTTGCGTTGCTTTTGCGAATGCTTGTTTCTTTTCTACAAAGTTATTAAATTTAATTGTCATATTTACTTACCTCCTAAATTTAAAAAGAGCTTTCCAAGATTCTGCTTTGGGGCAGGTTCGGGGATAGGCTCTTTTGGTTTCAATTCGTTTTTAATTTCATTTTTAAACTCAGCAAACATTTGCTTTAATGTTTCTTGGTCAATTCCAGCAGACGTTACGATTGGTTCTTTGTTATGATTAAAAATTGCTGAAATGCTATTATTAAATTCCTTGGCTTTATTCTGAAATACTTCTGACTCAACTTCTTCTGGTTCAGAATCAATAATTTCATCAATTAAACCGTATTCTAGCGCTTTTTTTGCCGTAAGGAATGTTTCCTTATCTAACAACTCTTTTGCTGTGTCCACGTCAATCCTGTGCGTATAAGAAGCTAATACAGACTCATCAATACTTTCTAGATCATCTGCTCTTTTTCTTAATGCCTTTGCATTTCCAAAAGCATAAGTGCTCGCATTATGAACCATCATTTGAGAATTACTATATGCTTTTATTGTATCTGCACCCATACACATTACGCTTGCACCACTTGCAGCAATTCCTGGAATTGTAACTGTTACATGTCCCTTATGAGCTCGTAGGGTATTCATAATATCTATAGATACAAAAACGTCTCCGCCCATGCTATTTATTGATAGATCAATCTCTTCATCATCCTTAATAGATTTCATTTTGTTATTGAAGTCCCAGATGCTTGAATTCCATCTAAAAATGTCACCTGTGATTTTATGCTTCATTCTTCTCACCTCCTTCAATCGCTTCTGAGTAGTTCTTGGTCATGACGTACTTATTCATCATTGGATCATCAACCTCCTCAAGACCTAATTCAACTCTGAGTTCATTTCCATTCATCGTTCCAGATGACCTTAACTTGTCAACAGCAGTAGCTAAATCGAATATGCTTTGATACTGTAACTTTCTTATATCAATATGCTTCCCTTTTAGATATTCATCTTTTGTAAAAAACTTAACATCTGCTTCATCTTTAATTTTTTTTAGAAGAGGACTAACGGCAAATATCATATAGTTTTTTGTTTGCTTTTCCACATCTGCCATATCACCATGTATAAGACTAGTAGGAATACCTAAAGCCATGGCTACTTGATCAAGAAAACCGTTTGTCACCTTATTGATTTCATCCACACCTGGTCCACTTGAATTGCTACTAGAATGCTCTTTGTATTCAAATCCTTTTTGTTGTGGAACAATAGCAACATCCTTATCATGGATTGCATTATATATGTTATCGATAAAACGCTGCAGCTTTTCCTGATGCTCTTTACTTTTAGCAGCAATCATATCCATATCAACAGTTCCACGGATCTGACTCTTTCTTTTTTGCGAATTTAGCATTCTACCAAATAAATCACCGTAATCGATAAACAGCCCCTCAATCAAAGGAGATAGACTTTCGTTTTTATATCTCAAATGAATTACTTCATTTTGTCTAAAACTACGTTTAAATTCATAACCTTTTACCGTTACTCGTGTGAATGTATCTTCCATTACTGCATATTCATTATGCTGAAAATCATCAGCAATGAGTAAGTCGTTGTCATCAGCCTGGATAATTAAACATTCATTATCGTAAACTAACTTGCGGACAAATGTTTCCCAAAAAGTTGTGGCCGTCATATTTTTATTTGGACGGACATTTAACCGATAATAAAGCTCATCTTTGATAAAACTGCTGCCATTTTTGACTCTAAATTCTGATTGACTAATAGTTCGCCCTAAAAAAGAAATACATGTATCAATAGCTAATTTCTTCATGTGGATTCTTTTTGAGTGGTCCTGAAATAAATCAGCATCGAACATTAACGTTATTTCTCTTTTAAAAATGCCATCTAATAAACCCAATTGATCACCCCCTCTAAAAATTAATATCAGCAAGAATGAAATCCGTTTCATCTTCTAGTATGTTATCAGCCTGCCACAGAGCATGGATGAAAGCCTGAAACCCGTCTGTTTTACGGCGCACTTCATCTTTTTTCAAATATTCTTTATTCCCATCTTTCTTTATGTGAACATATACATTATTGGTGAACCACCGCATCAATGGATTATCCCCAAAAATGATATGGTGATTTGCAAACATCGTTTCTACTCTTGGAGCAAGGAGAGAGTGAATTGCCTTAGGATTACGAATGTATAAAAGTTGAAAACCTTCTGCCTCCAGTGCTGATTTTACCAAGTCTAATCTGAATGTATCAGCACAAATGGTATTTAATCCGTAAATCTCTCTCATCTTACAGAACCAATCGACAATATGTTTTATATCAATTACTGGTTCATCCACAATGGTTAAGTGCCCGTCTGTTTCCCACTGTTTTATGGGCGGCTTTAATTTGACTCTATCTAGGAACCCCTGTCTTACAAATGAATGACTCTTCCAGATGTATTCGTCTCCGACTTTAAAAAGTAATCCTACAGAGGCAAAGTCTTTAATGCTGGCGAAGTCTAATCCACCGACACAAATATGATGCTTTAACTCTGGAAACGGTCTATTCGTTGCTTCGATTTCTTCCCAGCTGGCAACTGCTTTATTTAAATCAGTCTCAGGGAAATTCATTCTCTTTGTCATAAACTCTTGCCGGTTAGATGGGTTGTTTGCCAGCTGCTTGTATTGTGTCATTACTTTTTTGAATAAACCTTTAGCATAACTATTCATTGGCACAGAGAACATAGGATTTGCTTTTTCCCACATGTCCGGATTATCAATTTCTTTTGCATCATCAATTTTGCAGATGTAAGGAAAAAGTGGATCGTCCAATTCTTTACCTTCTAGAATATTCATAGCCCGTTCATTCATTTTGTCTAAGAATCCATCACGGATATATCCCTGTGAACCAATAAAAAATTCCCTAGCATTCGGTACTTTTCCAAGGCCGCTAGAGAATACGTTAACTGTATCAGAATTTTCATATTGATGGATTTCATCGTAAATCACGCATCCATCGCGCAGACCGTCCTTGGTACTAGCATTGGATGTGTGGTACTGCATGACGCTTTTTGTGTCGTTACTTTTTATTTCTAACTTTGTCTTTTGAAACATGTTTCCCAATACTTCATGAAGATCAATAACATCATAGACTTCTTGAAATGAAACTTTCGCTTGTTTTTCACTGTTAGCTACGATTGATACGTTGTATCTAGGAATCCCATGTAAGGGACTTATAAAAAAGTGTGCAAGAGTTGATATTAAACCATTCTTCCCCGCCCCACGTGCCATTTCAATTAAAAACTGTTCGTAAAAAACAGTTTGATCATTTTTATTAAAAAGAAATACAAAGGCTGTTAAAAACTTCTGAAAGGGATCTAGTTTAAAATACCATTTCTCAGTGAAGCGAATATAGTTTTCATGAATATCCTCATCGAAATAGATATCCTCTCGTACTAAAATATATTTTTCTAAATATTCAATGAGTAGGATGCGCTCTTTATTCAATTTTATTTTGCCGGATTTATAAATATTTATATAATAATCAACATGCTTATTAACAATCATATTAAGTCACTATAAGTATTCTTTATAACCTTTTCTTTGTCTGCTTCATCCGGCAATAAGTCAGTCAATTGTTTAATGATTCCCTGATACGTTTTATCCCTGGTGTTATATAACCTGGCCACAGGGCGCTCTCTCTCATAAGGATCTGTTTTATCAGATTGAGTAAATAATTCGTAATCGCCGTTATTTGAAATATCATCCCAATTTTCATTTAACAAAATCCTTAACCTTGCTGCTTGAAGAATTATACCTTCTACAGCTTTATCCTTGAACAATCTTCTCAATCTGTTTTTTTCCTTCGTTACTAGCACATCGCGTTCATTTATGTCTGCCATGGTTATCACCTCTTTTCGATAAAACGTTATTAGGGAGGGGTTATACGCGATAAAACAGTAAAAATCTGCGAAGTCGAATCCCCTTCACCGGTGCCCCGTTTAAATTTTTTTCAAAACTTTTTGACCGGGGGGTACTATTTAAAAATATTTTCTTGATAGTCGTGCATCTCATCAAACACAACCGTACTAATTGCAGACTTTTTTAAATGTTTATATGGTACTGTATGCTCTCCACATACTCTGCAGCTTCTTCCGTCTTTCCTTGGATCATATCCTAATACAACTTCAATACATCCACATGTATCACACTTATAAAGCCAATCCGTTTCCTTTACCATTTCTCATCATTCTCCCATCTATTAGGCTTTCTAATGAACTTAAACACTCTTCCATGCTTCTTGTTATGACAGTTCACACATAGCGTTTCAAGATTATCTTTATCCAGCGCTAATGATGGATGATCTTCAAGCTCTTTGATATGGTCCACAACTAACTGGATCTTCTTTCGCTTAGCCTTCTCGCTATACTCATTAGTATCAATGGCTACATATCCATTGCGTTTACATTCCTGGCATTCATAATTGTCACGTTGTTTCACTTCTTCGCGCAGCTGCTTCCAATCAGTGCTATCATAAAACTTTCGCTTCTGCTCTCTGGTTTTATATTCAGCCATTATTCACGCACCCAACGAAAGGACACACAGAAATGGATTCATTTACTCTTATACGCCATAAAAAATCAATGCATTTCTTCATGTCCTCACCTCGATGTTTACATGTATACATTTTTGTATACAAAGAAAAGGCACCGTATCCACTCGGTGCCATTTTCACCACTGATTTGAAAAGAACCCCATTAGCTCCCTACCAAACAAGTAACTGTTTCCGCAATTACCTGCAATTAATTTTAACACGCATTTTTTTCACCGTGCAAAAGTTTGGAAAAAGTCGTATTAGAGCCGAGTTGAGTCTTAATGTCCTGTTTTAATTTATCCACGGAATCAATCGACAATTCCAAATGTGAAGCAATTTGCCTTCTAGTTAATCCATCAAGCATGCAGTCATAAACGATTTTCAATATTTCCTTATCCAATAAATCGCCAGCCGTTTCAATAGCAACAACTTTACGCTCATATTCTTGTAATCTTGCAATTTGTTTCTGCTCCCTAATATCCATATCTCGTAATTCCTCTTGGCTCTTGCCACGACTTCCTTTTGGAAGAGTAGCTTCTACTCCATATTGACTAACGCCCCAGGAACGCATAGGAATTGATATACCGTAAATAATACGCTGCAGCCGTTCAATTTCTCTTTTCATCATACGATAATCTCTGATTAATGCTGTTATATTCATACTCATGCCTTAATCTCCTTTAAATAAATCTCTTGAAGTTCTGACAAGGAAAGTTCGTACAATTGCCGGCCATCAGGTGTTTTAAAATATCCGATATCCAATAACTCCGATTTATAATAATCTTTTTGTTGCTCAATCGTTTTTCTTAAACGCTCAACTGGAATATATTCAATCATTAGTAGATTCCCCATAAATCAATTGCATTTCTTTTTCTAACTGCTCATCGGTATACTTTTTAAAGACAGATTGATTTACACCTTCAATTAGTGCCAGCTGAGCAATAATAGATTCTCTTTCACCATTCGTCATTGAGTAGTCACCGTCCCTTTATAAACATCATCAAGCCATAGATAGAGCATAACCATTTGGTTTAATACGAGTTTATTATTTTTATATTTTTCACAAATGACAGCTGAGGAATCCATTACCCACTTCCAAAAGACGTCACTATCCAATCCATGCTTGATCGCCATGTTATTCACTTGCAGGATCCATTCGGAAATTTCGGCATAAAACGCTTTATAGTCCATCAAATCTCCTCGATTCGAATATAAATTCCTGAAAGATGCGCCCAAAACTTTTCAGCTATTAAACTGACAACTAAAGAGTCATCTTTCCAAAATCCTAAATCAGTCATGCAATCGAATAATAATTTCTGGCTGTTATCAATATCCGGCTTCGTGTATTTATATTCTCCATCAGCATGACTAGCTGCAATAGGGAAACACCATTTCACATAAAAACGAACCGGCTTATTATATTTTTCATCTGGAACATGTTGACCGAGATGCGCCATTAATTTTGCACGAGCTGCCTTTAATGCATCCGGTTCATAAAAAATAGGCTTTCCGTTTACTACATGAACTTGTTTTTGTTGGTGTGTTACGGTTGGTACATTTTTCATCGGCATAAAAAATTCAGTAATCAATTAGTTCGGCCTCCTAGTGTCTACAATCTGGACAATCATCCCATTCGGCACCATGAGGACATAAATCCAAATCAGATTCCTTTACAAATACGCCTTTTATCATTTTGCCTTTGCGATTCTCAATTTCGTCATAAGCAGCTTGAACGCATAATTCAATATCAACATTCAATTGCATAGATAAAATGGTTAAGACCACATACATATCGCCAATCGAATCAATAATTTCTCTGGGTCTATTTTTCGCCATGCCCTGGCACAGTTCCCCAAACTCTTCACCAAGCTTCAACATTTGTTTATTTGGATCTGCCGTATCTAAATTTCTATCAACGGCCCACTTGCGAATTTTCTTAGTTAATTTTTGCATTTTGTATTTTCACCTTTCATTTTATAAATCGTAATCGTTACGTCTTATTTTTTATTTTTTTTGCATTGTCACGGAAAGAGGGAGTATGTCGTCGTGCAGAGCTAAGCACGACTACTACCTCCTGTGACCGTCAGGGAAGAGGGAAATTTACCTATACGTAGTATAGGGTTTTTCCTTCCCTCGGAAATTCTCGAGAATCGTCGAGTTTTTCCCTCTTAGGGAAAGTAGGGAAAGTGTTCGAGAATTTCCCTGTTGAGGGAAAGGGAAAGTGTTCGAGAATTTCCATCTTACTTTCTTCCAATTTCTCCGTCGGTTATCCAGAAGCCACCATGTTCTTTTACCCTGTTTCTTACAGTTTTTTCTGAAATGCCCATATATTCAGCAATCGAATTTACCGTTATTTTTTCTTCAATACCACATGCTTCGAAAGCTGTTTCTAGTGCTTCGATACGTTCCTTTTTAGCTTCTTCAGGCGACTTCTTCTTGCTAAAATTCTTCTTCCAATTAGGACTTCCGTCATCTGGTTGTATATCCTTTAAGAATCCAGTATCATCAATTCGATGGACAGGATACTGAAACCACATGTTCACTGGGTCGAACTTAGGATATTCTCGAAGAGTCCCTTCAACACGCCAGGCTGAGCGAATACGAATGCCATCTACAGCTCTAGTAATCTCTGATTCAACTTGTTCTAAATTCTCAGGAGTTAGCGCTCGTTTTGCATGGGTGTTCATTTGGGAAACACTTTGCTGATCATCAAGGCCTACATGTTCATCGAAATAATCAAAATTAACTTGTTTAATCACTTTCGCATAAATATTTGCAGTTGCTGCATCAGTTTGCTGATTGATTAATGCATCCGTTAACTCTAATTCTACTAAGTCAATCAAAGCATCAGGATCCCTTGCGAATACTCCGGAACCAGAAGCCCGGTCCATTGATTTCTTATTCCCCTGCGTTCCTTTAGAGTGATGGTGACAGTAGATAACACTAGAGCCTAATTCTGTTGCTATTTTGTCGAATTGGTTAGTAAAGTGAGCCATTTGGTCAGCGCTGTTCTCATCACCTGTTAAAACTTTATAAATAGGGTCGATAATAACGGCAATATAACCTTTTTTATGCGCTCTCCTAATTAATTTAGGAGCCAACTTGTCCATAGGTACAGACTTCCCTCTTAAATTCCAGATATCGATATTATTAATGTTATTTGGCCGCATCCCTAATGCCTGGTAAACATCTTTAAAACGGTGAAGCGCACTAGCCCTATCTAATTCCAAGTTTACATATAAGACATGACCTTTTGTGCATTGCCAGTCTAACCATTTGACTCCTTCAGCGATAGCAATCGTTAATTCAATCAAAGCAAATGATTTACCGGCTTTTGATGGACCGGCCATTAGCATTTTATGTCCTTGCCTAAGCAACCCTTCAATTAACGGTGGAGCTAACTCAGGGAGATTGTCATAAACATCATCTAAACTCTCCATATCCGGAAGATCATCGTTCAAATCTTCTATCCATTCATGCCATTCATCCCAATTTGATTGGCCAATATTTGTATCAATGATAAATTGCTTTTTTCCGTTTCGTTCGATACCAGGCATGCGTGATAATCTTGATGGATTTCTATTTTGTTTATCGATGTTTAGTCCGTTTTTCTTACATACGTTATAGAGATAATCCACACGTTTTCGATACTCTTCATAATTGGCAGCATCGATTTTCACAATGGCATGAACACTATTTTTTCCGCTATAAACCATAACAGCAATCGGCAATTCTAATTCACGCATTACTGCATTTTGCTTTTCGATTTCCATACTGTCCGATTCAACTAAGGCATATCGATAATCAGAAACATTTTCATTTTTAACGCCCTTTCCATCTAATGGATTGAATCGAATCCAGGCGCCGGCTTCTTCTTTATAGTCGCCAAGAACAGAACCAATGTCACCATCACATTTATTTAAGGCTTCGATTAATTGGCCAGCTGTGCGATCGTAAGCTCCTGATGTAGGTTTATAGATGATTTCCCCTGTTTTTTCATCGATGATTTGGTATGTTTCTGTAACGTAACCTACATTATCGGTTGATTGGAAAAGTGTTTCTAAATAACGAGTGATTTCTCGTACCGGATTCCAGTAAGAAGGTTCATGTATTTCTTTGCCTTCTATCCAATTCTTATCAATGATTTTATAATCTTCATCCTTGCTAATGACATCATCCCAAGCAAGTTCATGGGAATCATCACTATGAGTCTTTTTTGGCTGCCATCCGTTGTCTTTAGCCATCTGTGTTATCGTTGCTCCAGTGATCCCGGTTCCTTCAAAGCCAGTCCATTTTTTGAAGCATTCACCGGAATGATAACGTGCGACATCCCTGGAACTCCAAACATCCCAATCACTCGCGGTATAACCTTCTTGTTTTAATGCCATTCCTACATTAAGCCAATCTTGGTAATCTAAAAAAGATGGGTCAATGTATTCTAATAGAGCGATTAAGTTTAATTTGTTCTCCAAATGATTCACCAACTTTCATGATGCGACTTATTTTTACTAATTTAATAAGCTTTTTTATACGCTTCATATGCCTGAGCAACCACAGTGAGTCTCTCAATCTCGAAAATCATCCATTCAACGTCCTGGAATCTCACATATCCATTCGAATAATTTAGTTTCACTCGTTCTATTGAGTTGAGTTTATTATTTTTATTTAAACATTCCTTGCAAACATCCACTTCCCAACCATAGGAAAGAACGGTTCCGCATGCTTTGCATTCATCTAGTTTCATGTGATGCCTCCTTAATTCGTTTTTTTCATTGGAAAGTACATCACCATAAATCATTTTCTATTACCATTTTTACTTGATGTTGATGTATTCTCTTTCGCATAACTGGATCTTTTAATTTTAAATTGGGTAACATTTTTTTGTGTTCTGGACAAAAATCGTGACCACTTATAAAATTTGAACACTCTTCGCTCATAGGCAAATCACAAGTGGCTGTTAC
>CALGSR010000467.1 GCA_937902115.1 uncultured Bacillus sp.
ACAAATTCATCCTCGTCAAGACCTGCCGCATTTTCCTTTTTTGTTAACCCTTTTGCCAAGTAAACATGAACAATTTCATCGGCAAATCCGGGAGATGTATAAAAAGAGGTGAGCAGTGTGAGTTCAGCACAGTCATAACCCGTTTCTTCCTCCAGCTCACGTCTAGCACAAACATCCGGCTCTTCTCCCTTTTCCAGCTTGCCGGCAGGTATTTCAACTATCGTTTTTTCCAGTGCTTTACGGTATTGTTCCACCATCACAAGTTTTTTATTATCCGTTAGGGCAATAATCGCTACTGCACCGGGATGTTTAACCAATTCGCGCTTTGCTCTGTTCCCGTCTGGCAGTTCCACCTCATCTATTTGCAGACTAATAACCCTTCCGGCGAATATTTTTTCCGTCGCGATTGTTTTTTTTTCGAGAGAACTCATTTTTTCGGACACTCCTGTTCTAATCGATTTTCCTATGCTCATACATTTTATCATACTCTACAAGGAGGAAAAGATGATGAAGATTTATTATGGCGGCAAAAGTCTACTCTTATCAGGAAAAGCATGGGAAATTCAAGAAAAGCTAAAGGATTGTACAAAGGACTACCAGTTTGTAAAAGAATTGCTCCGGGATCACCAGAAATGCACACCCTCTTTTGCTAAAAAATACGGGACCTAGCCTGCGGAAGAGCCTTGGCATGCCCTTTCTACACGTACACACTAAGGGGAAATGTCTCTTTAGAACAAGAAAAGGGAGAAGACTCTCTTCCCCCTTTTCTTGTTCTTATTTAAAATCCTTCCAGTTAACACTACTTTCATTAAGCAATTCTTCAAATGATTTATTTTTTTCCTTTCGTCTGCGTTCTTCCCGTTTTCGTTCTTCCTCAGCAAGCTTTTTCTCTTGCTCTTGTTTTTCCATTTCTTTTTTGCGGCTTTTCAGCTCATTGACGAGGTCGGTATTGAGCAGGTCTCCAAGGGTTACTGGTTTATCTGCTGCAGCTTTTTTGACTTGTTTCTTCTTCATCCAAATCCCTCTTTTTTGTGATAATGATCTATTATACCAGAAATCAGCGCTTTGGACATTTGCGAAATATACCGTATAATCTCCTGTCCTTTGTGTCATCTTATGATTTGTTAGGAATGATTGTTTTAGACAAGGAGGAGTTCTTTCATATGAGTCAAAAACGTGACAAAGGAAACAGCCAAAAAGGAAAGCCGTCAGCAGATACGGTAAAACCGATGATTGCTGCGGAGGATTTGGAAACCGCCATCCATCCGACAAAGAGACAAAATGCCGAATCGTAACCGCTTCTTAAGAAGCGGTTTTCTTTGTTTTACCCTCTGGCGAGTGCTAAAATGGAAGTAGAAACTATTGTTTTATTGAGTCTAAAACTCCGGAGGGATCACAATGTGAAAAGGTTAAGAAAAATCTTTCGTTTCCTCTTCTCATTCGTTTTTTTCTTAACATCGTTTGGTGTTTATATGACAAACCGAATTATGTATATTAGGAAAAAGGATGATCAAGTCATTCTTAAAAGGGAAAAGGAGGCCGGCCGCTTTAATCCTGATGCTTTCAGCCAAACACCTAGAAAAAAAGTAAAGATCCCCTCTCCTTTTAGTTACGATATCACCCTTATTCTTGTCGAACCCCATCCAACCAACCGCTATGTCATTTTTTCCCACGGTGTAACGGAGAATAAAGTGAACTCTGTTAAGTATATGAATCTTTTCCTAGAAAGAGGCTTTAATGCTGTTCTCTATGATCATCGGCGACACGGTGAGTCGGGCGGAAAGACGACGAGCTACGGCTATTATGAGAAATTTGATTTAAAGGCGGTCGTTCATTGGCTGAAAAAGGAAAAAGGCCCGGATTTGCTGTTAGGAATTCACGGAGAGTCCATGGGCGCCGCAACGATGTTGCTATATGCCGGATTGGTCGAAGACGGGGCTGATTTTTATATCGCCGATTGTCCGTTTTCCGATTTTAGCGAGCAGTTGTCCTATTTGCTTAAAAAAGACATGAAGCTGCCGCCTAAACCCTTGCTGCCTGTGGCGGATGTATTTTTGCGGATGCGGGAAAAATATTCTCTCCGCGATATTTCACCTATTTCCGTCATCAAGCATGTGAAAAAACCGGTGCTGTTCGTCCACAGTCGGGAGGATGATTATATTCTACCGCAGATGTCAAAGGATCTGTACGAAAAAAAAACAGGAGCAAAAAAACTGTTCTTGGCGCCCAAAGGCAAGCACGCCCAGTCGCTGAATCAGAACAAAGAATTATATGAGGCTGCGGTCGACGAGTTTTTAACGGAGTTTGTTTTTTAGATAACTGAGGCGACCGGCTTGGGAGAAGTCCCGGCCGGTTTTGTTTCGCTTGTAAGTGTTAGCTGTTTTCTTTCTCTGCCCATTGAATGTCCATGATATCCCGCAAAAAGAGGCGGTGCTCTCCACCGGATCTGTCTACCAGTTGGAGGCAGCCTGTCAGGGCATCCCAGTTCGCAATTTGGCCTGTTAACCATTCGTAGCGTTTACTGCAATAATAGGTTACAGTCACACCACGGCTCAGCTGCATCGCTTCGACAATCATGCCATCCATCAGTTCGAGCTGCTGTTCATCCAATTCTTTTCTTGTTTTATAGGAATCTTCTTCAGCCCACTCACGGAGTACCTTAACATGTTCAGGCAGCATCATTGATACCCATTTCAACCGCCCTCTGTCACGTATCATTCTGTTTTCACCCCCTTCTCATTGCGTAGGTAAAGTCCCCTATCACTTAGGGCAAAACCCATCATGCCTTATGCCCGCCAACCAATTTTGCCCGGTGGCGGGCGGTACCGGCAGCGGTGTAGGAGACGGCACGCAGCAGGGCATCCGAGCCAAAACGGCGGCGGATTTTATCCACGGTGTAGCCCAGTTCTTGCTTTTTCCAACCGTCTAAGTCAAACAGATCGAGCTGAAATTCCATGTCATTGACTACATTACTGAGGGCAATATTAATTTTGCGCACCGTTTTTCCTTCATAATGCTCGTGAAAAAGCTCCAAGCATATGCGGTAAATATCCATCGTTCGATTGGTTGGATGTTCAATCGTGCGCGAACGGTAAAAGCCGCCGCCTAATTCATCCTCGCTGTAGCTGACACCGAAACTAATCGTTCTTCCTGCCTTCTTGTGGGTACGTGCGCGTCTTGCCACCTCTTCACACATCTCGAGCACAACGCTTTTGATTTCTTCCTCTTCCTTATAATCACGCAAGAGCACCTGGCCTTTGCCGAAGCTGATTTGCCCGTCCATAAGCGGTGCCCCGAGTTCAGAAAGATCAATCCCCCAAGCGTGATGGTACAGCTGGTTGCCCATGATGCCGAATTTTTTCTCGAGTTCTTTCAACTCATAATGGGCGAGCTGGCCGACGGTAAAAATCCCCATGCCATTTAATTTTTTTTCCAAGCGGCGCCCGATGCCCCACATATCGCGAAGCCGCGAAATCGGCCAGAGCTTCTTGGGAACATCCCCATACGTCCAACGGGCAATGCCGCACTTTTTTGCCTCCAAATCAAGACAAAGCTTTGCCATCAGCATATTGGGACCAATTCCGACTGCACTTGGGAGCTGAAATTCCCGCTCCAAATCGCGCTTGATTTTCCAGGCAATCGTTTCCGTATCGCCCCAAAGCTTATTCGCGCCGTCTACTTTAAGAAAGCTTTCGTCAATGCTGTAGGCGTGTATCGCCTCTTTCGGAACATAACGATGAAACACACGGAGAATCTCCATCGAAATCCGGACATACGTAGCCATTTTCGGTTCGACGACATGAATCCGCGGATCATCGGGGATGTCAAATTTACGCGCCCCTGTTTTAATGCCAAATTCCTTTTTCATCTTTGGCGATGCGGCGAGGACAATACTGCCTTCGCGCTCCTTATCCCCAATGACGACTAAATAGCATTCCAGCGGATCCAGTCCTTTCATCACCGCCGAGCAGCTTGCATAAAAGCTCTTCATGTCAATACATAAAATTTGCTGTTGCGGCATCTTGCTGTAATCAATCATATCGGTAAACCTCCGCAAATTTACAAATTCAAACGTTTGTTCTGTTTTATTGTCTCCTTCATTGTAAACGAATATACGTTCTGATTCAATAAGTTTTTTACGACAATTTTTTCCTGCAAAAAAATCAATCCAACCTAAAGTTACAGGCACCATCCAAAGATGGTGCCTGTTGATTGTCTTAGATGAATTTGTCATGATTCTATTAAACTAAGAAACTCAGTTTCTTCAATAATTTTGATATCAATCCCCTGTTCTTTTAAAGAGTAGGCTTTCTTCTCTTTCGTACTTAAACCGCCGTCTCCTACTAGGGTTTTTTCTTGCTGCCCTACGACTAGATAATTTGTTTTTCCACTTACACCGCTTTTTACCAGTCCGCCCAAATCAACAACCTTTTGCATAGCGTTTTTTCTATCAATCGTCTTTAAGTCTCCGGTAAAAACTACATTTTTCCCAAATAGAATATGGCCCTCATTATAGGAATCAACGGAGGATGTAATTTCAGAAAGGATGATTCGATTTTTAAACTTATTCTGGTTATTCTTCTTATTTTTAAAATAGGTTTGAGGCTTTAGCTCCGAGAACATTTTCACCGGGATGCTGCTGTGCACTTTACAATAAGACAGCAAGGATTTTTTTCGTTTCAATTCTACACAGTGAGTCACAAGCTTTGCACAGGCGATGGCGTCCGCAAGAGCATTGTGATGATCGTTCAATTCAATCTCAAAATGATTAAGTCTATCCTTTAATGATTGACCAATCTTCTTGCCACGGCAGGCTTTAGTACTAATAGGAATGCTGCACAGATATTGAAACTGGGGCATTTCTAGAGAATACGCAGTTAAACAAGCGTGCAAAACACTCATATCAAATTGAGCATTATGGGCTACAACGGGAATATCATTAAAATATTCCTTAATCTCTACCCAAACCTCATTAAATTTCTTTGCATTCATCACATCATTTGCAGTTAATCCATGTATCTCTGTAAATGCCTCATCAAAATGAAGCGTAGGAGGATGGATTAAATAATATTTTTCATTGATGATTATATTATTTTCCACAAAGACCATTCCTAAAGAACATGCACTATTTAAATGATTATTAGCTATTTCAAAATCAATCGTAATGAAGTCCATCATCATTCCCCCATGGTAATATGACTTAATCTATTAATCCCAATTATACACTACAGGTTCTATCTCCTACGAAAAATGATGAGCAAGCTGTTGTAAAAATTTAGAGCCAAACCTACTAAATGTTGAATCATGCTAAATTTATTTTCCAGGTACAAAGCGTCAAATAGACCCAAGCAAAATTATTTGCGGGTCCATTTGACGCTTTTTTAAAAGAGGTAGCCCAAATAAAAAACCATACGATATACAATCGTCTATTTTAAATTATAAAATAATTAATTATGCACATTGTTATATATTTTATAATAGTGTATGATATACAGTATAAAGGAAGGTAAATGAGGTGCAGGAACGAGGGAGATATATGAGCGATTTATTACAATCATTGACGACAGAACTGAGACGCGGAACACTGACACTAGCCGTTCTAAGCCAACTTGATACGCCGCAATACGGTTATTCATTAGTTCAGAGCCTGGAACAGTCCGGCATTACCATTGAGCAGAGTACGCTTTATCCACTGCTGCGCCGACTGGAAAAACAGGAGCTGGTCACAAGCCATTGGGACACAACCGAAAGCAGGCCGCGGAAGTATTATGTACTGAGCGATTTCGGCAAGAAGATTTTTCTTGAGTTAAAAGAGGAATGGGAAAGAATGTCGCGTGAACTCAATCATTTATTGAAAGGTGTGAAAAACGATGGATCTGATTAAAATTTATGTTCATGAAGTAACGCGAAGACTCCCGGAAAAAACGCGAGATGACATCGCGCTGGAGTTGCAGTCGACGATTGAAGATATGCTGCCGAAGGATTATTCTGAAGATGAGGTGAAAGCGGTGTTATTAAAGCTTGGGGATCCGGTTGCCCTCGCTGAACAATACCGTGATCGACCATCCTATCTGATTGGGCCAGGGTTTTATGAACCCTATGTCATGACTTTAAAACTCGTGCTGTCATTCGCCATTCCGATCAGCCTGATTGTCTTTTTCGTTGTTCAATTTACCGATTGGTCCGGTGAAGGAGCCGTACTGCAATTTCTTACAGGTCTTATCGGTGAAATGGTGGTGAATATCATCAATACCGCCTTCCAAGTTTTCGCCTGGGTTACACTTGTTTTCTTTATTCTTGAACGTTCCGGCGTGTCCCCTGCTTCGATGAGAGTAACAGGTGAAAAATGGAAGCCGGAGGATTTAAAATCGATCACCTATATTCCGAAGAAAAAAGCAATTCCAAGAGCGGAAGCAATTGCCAGCATCATCTGGACAGTGATTTGGGCAATGTTTTATTTCAATGCACACAGATTTATCGGGGTTTATGAGCGCATGAATGGGCAAGAAGGATTAGAATTGA
The DNA here is from genome assembly GCA_937902115.1 of uncultured Bacillus sp. Lineage (GTDB taxonomy): Bacteria > Bacillota > Bacilli > Bacillales > Cytobacillaceae > Bacillus_BD. The sequence continues at coordinate 6,523 of CALGSR010000467.1, forward strand.
TTGCCCCTGTTTTCAACCAGGATGTGCTGATGTCTTATGGACTCGTCATTGCCCTATTGATTGCTGTAGAAATCACGCTCGCAATTCTCAAATGGATCGATCGACAATGGACGAATCGGCTGGCGGTTGTCAATACTGTATACAATCTCTTTTCCGTCATTTTGACTATCATAATTTTATTACAGCCTGAATTAATCCATCCAGGCTTTAAGGAATATATGATCGAGCTATTTAACAGCACCCCTGGCACATTCGATCAAGTTATGAATTGGATCATAGGTGTTTGGATAGCCATCATGATCCTTGGAGGAGCCTACAATATCTTTGACAGCTTCCGAAAAGTAAGGATTCATGAAAACCCATCTGTAAAAACAAAAATAAACAGTTGTTTTAAATAATCCATTTGAAAAAGGACGCTTCCTGTATAAGGACCCGTCCTCTTTTTCGATTGGCTCTGTTAAACTTGGTTGTTGATTTCCGTTGCAGGCACTTCGCGCACCTTAGGGCGACCGCCGAGCCTCCTCGACACTTCGTGCCTGCGGGGTCTCGTCTGTCTCGCTGTGACTTTAGCAGGAGTCTACGTGCCTTCCACTCCAATCAACAAGGTACATAAAAATCAACATTGACCTTTAACACAGCCTTTCGAGTAAAAATAAATCACACAGCTTTAAACGATTAGATCCAAGGAAAGAATACACAGGCACTCCATAGCTTTTTCATCCAAATTCTGATTGAATCCGCTTTCTCATCGGGTATTGTCGGCATGTCCGCTGCCTCCAGATAGTTCTGCACGCTCCCCTGGTAGATTCGTTGAAAACAAGGCTGCTGCTGGAGATCAAACGGAGTCATATGTGAAAGCTGTTTGGGACATCGGATCACTTGTCCTTCGCTTAGGACAGCTGCGACAAATTGTGAGCAAAAGTAGGCATGTTCCCGCTGCAGGGTTTTGTTAAAGGGAATCGCCAAGAGACCGAGAAAATTATAACGGTACTGTTCCTTATGTTTTTCTATCCTTCTGGTAAAATCAATCATTTTCTCATATTGGCTCTCAGTTATGGAACAGCTATAGATCGCACACTTAGCCCGTTTAAATAAACCTGTATCGATGCTTTCCTTCACAAATCCTCCAATAAATGGATTCCTGGGTCTTTTCCGGCCAAAGCTGTAAATTTCTAGAAAATGGGGATCAAAGGAAAGAGAGGCATGATTGTATGGTTTTTTTGTATACAACTTTATCATTCTCGTAAAAAGCGTTCCCGTATCCGTTAGAATGAGATAAACCTTTCTTTCCATTTCTCCGATCTCCTTCATCTTAATATAAATAATACCTGTGTCATAGAAAAATTCAGTAAGACACATAGCTTCTTTTATAGGTTAACAGTTATATCCTGTTATCAATAAGGTGCCATGGATTGAAATTCATCTAAGACTTAAGTCTGAATATCTGTTAAAAAATGAAAAAAGAGCAAATATTTATCTATTCCAAACGAAGTGAAAGAACTCCTTCAAACAAAAAAAGAAAAATCCCGCAGGACGCATGTGCCCAACGGGATTTTTCTTCATTATTTCAAGCTCCGGTTTAAAAATGCCTTTGTTCGCTCAAATTTTGGATTTGTAAAGATTTCTTCTGGTGGTCCGGATTCAACGATTTCCCCACCGTCCATAAACATAACGATATCCGCCACCTCACGGGCAAATTCCATTTCATGCGTCACGACAACCATCGTCATATGTTCCTGAGCCAAATCTTTCATCACCGAGAGTACTTCACCGGTCAACTCCGGATCAAGGGCTGATGTTGGTTCGTCAAATAAGAGAATTTCCGGGTTCATCATTAACGCCCGGGCAATCGCCACCCGCTGTTTCTGACCACCGGATAGATTGGCTGGAAAGGCGGAAGCCCTTTCGGTCAGCCCAATTTTTCCCATCAATTCCTTGCTTCGTTGGGCGACAGCAACTTTAGACTCCTTTTTCACCATTTTTGGCGCCAATTCAAGATTTTCTTTTACCGTGAGATGTGGGAAGAGATTAAAGTGTTGAAACACCATGCCCGTTTTTCCGGTAATTTGTTTTAGTTCCTGCGCTTTTGCGTAGACCCCGTCCTTGACTAAATAGTCGCCTGATACACAAATACTGCCGCCATTGATTTCTTCCAAATGGACGAGGCTGCGAAGCATCGTACTTTTTCCAGAACCGGACGGCCCAATCACGGCAACCACATCATTTTTATTTACTTCAAAGGTAATCCTCTTTAATACTTCAAGCTGGCCGAATGATTTCTTCAGATCGGAAACTTCAATAAGTGCCAATTTCCCTCCTCCTCCCTATTCAAACTTAAACCGTTTTTCCAGCCATTTAAAGAACAGCGTTAACACCATCGTCATCAATAAATAAATCACGCCGGCAACAAAGAATGGCAGTATCGTAAAGTCACGGTTAACGGCTGTTTGGGCAAAATGCAGCAATTCCGGAACAGCAACGGCATACAGTAAAGCCGTATCCTTCACGAGCGTAATCGACTCATTGGCCACAGAAGGAAGCGCAATGCGAAACATTTGCGGCAGGATAATTCTAGTAGTCGTCTGCCATTTCGTAAAACCAAGCACCTTTGCCGCCTCATACTGACCTTTATCAATCGCAAGCAGACCGCCGCGGAAGATTTCCGCGAAATAAGCAGCATAATTTAAAATAAATCCAAGACATGCGGCGACAAAACGATCGAGAATTAAGTATTCACCAATGACTGGAATCATCGGCAGCCCAAAGGTAATCACTAATAACTGGAGCAATAGCGGGGTGCCGCGCATCACATAAATATACACTTGAGCAAGCCACGCTAATAGCTTGAAGCGGCTTTTGACAGCCAACGTTAATAAAAATCCAAGAGGAATTGAAATGACAATCGCAATTAAAAATAAAAGGATCGTCGTTTGTGCTCCCTCAAGCATTGGCTTCAGTATTGTAATTAAATAATCTCCTGACATAGCAAAGGAATCCTCCAACAACAAAAAAGCTGCCCTAAAAGGTAGGTAACATCCACTCTAAGCGCCGTTATCACAGGATCCCCATGAAAGATAGCGGAAAGTTTTCTCGTAGTGTCTGGCACCTTGCTATTA
>CALGSR010000468.1 GCA_937902115.1 uncultured Bacillus sp.
AAGTGAGGTTCCACTAAGGAAGCCGGAACGAATCCGCGAACTCCTAAATCAACCACTAAGCCGCCTTTTACAACATCTTTGATTTCAGCTTCAATAATTTCGCCATTATCATATTTAACAGCTAGCTGATCCCATGACTTTTCAGCGTCGACTTTGCGTTTTGATAAAATAAGAGCCTCATCTTCAACTTTCAATACTTGCAATTCAAGTTCATCTCCAGTTGAAACGACATCACTTGATTTCTCAACATGGAGGCTGGATAATTCACTAATCGGAATGATCCCGTCTAGTTTGCTGTCTGAAATTTCAACTATAACTTGTTTCTCTTCCACCTTTGTTACGATACCTTTTACAATATCGCCAACCTCATAATTATTTACCTCAACTTGATTCATATCCTCTGACATATGTATTCCTCCTTAATCCACCCAACTGGCTCTCGAGTTTTATTATTCAACTGTGACGTTTTGACATCACAAACGAATGGCAAAAATTCTAGCGAAAGAATTTTCAGAATGAATCTCTTCTTATAAACTTCTTATAAACCGGCGTTTTTGTCAAGCAAGACGGCTTATTTATGCTCTGAAATCATTTTTTTGATTTCATTCATTATAGTATCAGTTACTTCCTCAGGCGATGTTTTATTTTTCCGCATTTCACTCATATCTATCGGTTTCCCGTATACAACCCTCAACCTTTTAAATGGTTTGTACGGGCCGATAATAGCGCAGGGAACGACAGGGACGTTTGAGCGAAGGGCGAAAAAACCCGCTCCGGCAAGACCTTTTCCCACTTCTCCTGTCTTGCTTCGCGTGCCTTCAGGAAAAAGTCCCAATACTTTTCCTTCCTTTAAAATCTCGAGTCCTTTTCTTAATGCCCCGCGATCACTCATGCCTCTTTTGACAGGAAAGGCATTGATATGCGGAAGGATTTTCCCTAGTACCGGCACCGAGAATAACTCTTCTTTAGCCATATAATGAATCGGCCGAGGGGATGTGACCCCAACCACTTCTGGATCAAAATTACTGATATGATTGGCACAAAGAAGAACACCACCTTCCGTTGGGAAGTTCTCCGTGCCAATCACTTTTATTCGATAAATTGGATAGAAAATGCCGCTGCATAATGCACGACCTAGCGGATACAGATTCAAAGCGTTCCAATCCTTTCTTTTGCCAATTCCATAATTTTCTCCACTACCTGCTCAATCGTTAATTGAGTGGTATCGATTTCTACAGCATCCTCGGACTTTTTTAATGGAGCAAACTCTCGTTCAGAATCAAGCTTGTCTCTTAAGGATATCTCCTCTTTAAGCTTGTCTAAATCAGATGGGATGCCTTTCTCTTTATTTTCCATATGCCGTCTTAATGCACGTTCCTCCACGGAAGCGCGCAAAAATACTTTTACTTCAGCATTTGGCAGGACATGGGTTCCGATATCCCGACCATCCATTACAATACCACCGTCTTTTGCAAAATCCTGCTGTCGCTGCAGCATTTCTTCTCGTACGAGACGATGTTTGGAAACAATGGAAACGACATTGGTTACTTCCGTTCCCCTGATTTCCTTTGTCACATCATTTCCATCTAAATAAATGACCTGTCCACCGGATGCCGGTGCCAGTTCAATTTGAGTATGTGCTAATATTTCGGCTAATTGCTGTTCATTTTCCAAATCAGCCTGCTGTTGCAACGCTTTATATGTAATCGCACGGTACATCGCACCCGTATCAATATAAATATATGATAGTTTATTTGCAACAATCTTTGCTACTGTACTCTTACCTGCTGCCGCAGGTCCGTCAATGGCGATAGATATTTTCCCCTTCATATTTCCTCCTGAACTTGCATTACCTTGATCATTAAGTAGTATTTTCTAAAGATGATTATAGATCCATATTCTTCACTTCTATTATATTTTAACACAAGAATCCGAATAGCCTTTTCTATTTTTTAGAAAATGTCTCTAATAATTCCGTAAAGCTGTTATTTGCTACACCTTCATATTGTGTAATCTGCTGCAGCTCAGGCAGGATATTCCATTTGTGAAAAACGAGCTGGGTTAAGAGCAGAAACATAAATTGAATCACAATAATTTTGATAAGCCATCTTTCAATTAATCTCATTTTACCTCGTCTCCAATAATCGTATTTATATACACTATTATGGGAGAATTAGAATCGAATTATTCCAGATATTCCAAGCCCTTTTTCTTCAATTCAAGTTGTCTTTCGAATGTGAAACGAAGCAGCTGCTGACGCTCAAACGGGCTTACCTCTTCAAATTGAATCGAATACTTAAAAAAGTTTGTTTGCTCCTTTTCATTCATGCGGATAATCCTGCTTTTGAGATGCAGATAATGGATTTCGCTGCTTTGCATCTGCAGGACAATTACTGTTTTTATCTTCATTCCCTGCTCTAGCTTAAGATCCGTATTTGCTCTTACTTGGACTAACATCCCTCCAGCACTGATATCCTCTGTCCGTGCGGTAAATGGTTCAAATTCCCTATTCAACGGATGAATTGCCACATCCACCCCCGTTTCAATCCGGACAAATTGTCTGCGCTGGATTTTCATCACATATTCAGCACCAGGAAAATGAAGCTTCATCATCGGAATTGTTTGTTTCAATCTTCCTGTTATTTCTGTATTAAAGCTGTAGGCGGATTGACCATAAACAAACACAGCTTTCAACTGCGTTCCATCAAGCAAAAACGCCGTCTTATGTGTTTCAATATTAATCGGGTAGTCAATATAAAGCATGTCTCCCTTGCGCTCGACAAGGCGACACTTATACTTTTGCGCATCTACTGTATTTCTTGGTTCTAGCAGTAAGACATTTCCAATCGTCAACATAACGGCTACACTGTCCTTTATTCCCAGAATGCATATGTAAATTATGCCATGTGATGAATGAAATGTGAAATAAAAGTTACTCGACTTATTCAAGAAACTTCCGTACAGAAGAACTGCGTGAGCATGGACACGTGTTTTCATTTGAAAACTACCTTGTGCACTGTGCATCACGCAGAATAAACAAATATTATTCTAATTTTGGAACTTTTAAATAAGCTCAGAATAGATTGGTTCAGCGTTTCTCATTTTTTCTACCTTTTCTTCCATACCGGTGTCGGCGTTTATGAAAATTCGATAAGTATCATTTTCAAGCGTTCCCATAAACTCATAACAGAGGACTACTTTTTCAATATCATTCATGATGACGGCTAAACGGTCGTCCATGACCTTCAAATTTGGATTGATTTTCTGACGTGCTTCTTCCAGAGTGATACTGGGCTTTTTGATCTCTGTGTCAGATGTAACGGCTTTTAAATAATCATCATTTGAAAAACCAATGATCTGGCCATTATCAAGGGCAACCTTTACCTTAAGGGATTTCGGATAAATTCGGACACCATCCAAAGACTTAATAACCGTAAATACCCCAATATTATCAAATTGTGTACTCTCAATGACCTCAAGATCCTTAAAATCATGATCTAATAAAAATTTTGTCGCGATATTGCTTGCTTCATTTAAGCTGATTTTCTGCTCTGCTACATCTCTAGAAAGGACATACCAAAGTGGATGGCCGCCTTTTTTTGTAATATCCATATTCGAAATTTGCCCTGTCTTCTTATTTGTCATCGAAATGCTGTAAAAATGATAGTCTGAACCTTTTCCACTTTCAGTAACCTCGACCTCTGCCCCTTTTCCGACTCCGACATATTTTTTCGCGATTTCAACCGCTTTTTCTTTCGAAATCTCTTTGCCCTCTAGATGATTAAAATTGTTATCGTTCACCTTTAAATTCAGGAAGGTCGAGCCTAAGTCCGTTTCGCTGTATCCTTCTACTGATTTTTCTACCGTTTTAAAACCGTCAATAATGGAATTATCAGACTGCTCTTTTCCCGTTGCTAATGCCAACTCAACATCCATCCAGCGCAGATTTTTTTCCATCGCCATGTGCTGGACTTTCCGCAGTTCATCCTGTATTTCAGCTGACTGGCTGTACAAAGATTTTAATGTATTGTATTCTTCGTCATTTAACGGGTCTTTAGTTAAATCACGGACCGCAGTCTGATAGCTAAAGTCCCCAATTCTCGCCAGAAAATCCTCCGTTTTATTAAAAGGCATCAGTGTTAAAGGAAGCTGGCCGACATTATTATTGGCTTCAGATGTAAGGCGCCAAACTTCGACCAAAGTCGGTGACAGTGATTCACGTGAATTCATCGCCAAAGTGGTTCCAATTTTATCATGAAGTAAATCAATACGATACGTCAGTTCATGGAATGCTCGTTGATAGTTATTTTCGGCATGAATTAAGACCGCATTTTTTTCCCGGTGCTCCTGATACCCCCACAGAGTAGTCCCTACAACTGCCAGTGATAATACCGTAATTAGAATTCCTCTAAACATCGTCCCTCACCTCTCTATTTGCAGAATATATGCTTGCCGGTTTTTTTTATTTGCGGCCTTGTCCAAATCCAACCGCTTGTTGCCGTATCAGGGTTAAAATAATACTGAGCCTCTCCAGTTGGATCCCAGCCATTGATAGCATCGATTACGGCTTTCTTTGCCGTTTCATTCGGTGTCAGCCAGATTTGTCCGTCCGCAACGGCAGTGAATGCACGGGGTTCAAAAATGACACCTGCTACCGTATTAGGGAATGAGGAGCTGTTCACTCTGTTTAAAATGACCGCTGCGACCGCAACTTGTCCGATATAGGGCTCTCCTCTTGCTTCACCGTAAACAGCATTGGCCATTAGCTGGATATCATTCTGTGAGAAACCATTCGGTACATTGGCAGCAGTTGGTGCACTTGGCGGAGCCTGCCCTCCCTGTCCTTGTGGTGCGGGCTGTTTTGGTGCTGCTTGTTGCTGATTTTGATTCCCTTTAGGAGGAGCTGGAGCTTTTTGCTTCTCTAAATCGGTTCCGCCATAATGCGTGAATTTATTGCCCTTATTCATTTGTTCTTTGACATGGGCCTTGTTATATTGTGAGGCCTTCACAAGCTTTGCTTTTGTTTCCTCTCCGGCTAAGCCGTCCACCTTCATACCAAATTCAAATTGAAAATTCCTTAATGCCCAATACGTTCCCCAACCGAAGACCCCGTCTATTTTCCCATTATAGAAACCTAAGTATTGCAGACGGGATTGCAATTCAATCACGTCATCGCCAACGGCTCCCTGTTGGATGACCTGGTTGGAGAAAGCAGCAGCCTCATTTGGCGGCGTGACAAAGAATAGGCTCATGATGATCATAAATACAAGCTGCAAATGAAATATTTTTCTTCCCATGGTTAAGCGACCCCCAATTGTAAATCTTCTTCACATTAAGCCTATTTTTTGTATATACGGATTTTTTATGCAAAAGTGTTACTTATTTATTAAATTAGCTGAGATTGCCTATAGAAAAAAAAGATGCAGTGAAACGAATTTAATCGTTTGCCCTGCATCCTTTTGATTTGCGTTTAAATCCCTTCCTGGACAGTTTCCTTCTGCATTTCTGCATATTTCGCACTCAAAAGATGTGCTTTTTTTACCTTTCTTAAGCCAAGCCACCAGAGGAAAGCCATGAATGGAAGCATAATAAAAAGCCAGTTTGTTTGTGTGATTAAAATGTAATCATAAATTCCATGTAGTAGAAATGGGAGAAAAAGTGATAGAATAAGCCATTTATGTTTATGAGGCGAAAATTTTCCTTTACCAAAATAATATCCCATGATCACACCGAACAGGGCATGACTGGAAACCGGGAGCAAGGCACGTCCAAGAGCATATTCTACTCCATTGCCAATTAAGTATAAAATATTTTCTGTGGTAGCAAAGCCGAGTGAGACCGAGGCACCATAGACAACACCATCATATGGTTCATCAAAATGAGCATGCTGATAGGCAATATAAAAAACGATAAACCATTTAAAAAATTCCTCGAGCAGACTTGTGGAAATAAATGCATCTATAAAATGCGAGTGAACGATATGTTCCACTTCAAGCACATATTGAATAAACATAATGGGAAAAACGAGCAAAGCTCCGAACAAAAAAGTCCGGCCAACCATGGAAATCGGCTCTGCGCCGAATTGATCTTTGAGATAAACATAACTTAGTAGTGCTAAACCGGGTGCAATCCCAGCAGAAAGTATCCCCAGCATTCGCTGTCTCCTTTTTTCAACCGTTTACTTAATCCTAACATTATTAAAGGATAAATTAAATGCTTTATTCTTTTTTTATAAGAACGATTCTTGATAAGCGAAAATTCGAAATAGTAAAAGAAGACAGCTCTTTCCATTGTAAAAAACCTGCACTCTATTGAAACATATTTTGCGTGATCTGATCATAGGAAGCGAGGAGAACAGCCAATTTGATTCGGGCTTTCTTACTATCGTAATCTTCTCCAAGAATCACCCCATGCTGCTGCAAATCAAACGCACTTCCCTCATAACTGTAGGCAGGATAGACCTTTCCTTCCTCCGCACTTGTGGTCACGACCAGAACGATTCCTTTTGCGAGCGCTGTTTTGATCGAGGCCATCATGAAGGGAGAGACTTGCCCCCTGCCAACCCCTTCTAAAACAATCCCTTTTGCCCCGCTAGCTGCCGCAGCATCAATGAATGTTCCGTCAGCACCTGTATAGCATTTAATAATCTCAACTTTTGGTATGTCTTTGTTGAGCCGATGGTATTCCCGTGTGATGGGCTTCTGGTAGACACTGACATTTGCATTATCAATAATGCCTAAATAGCCATAACCGAAAGATTCAAACCCCTGTAAATTCGAGGCATGAACTTTTTTGACATACTTAGCCGAATAGATTCTTTCATTAAAAACTACTACAACTCCAGCATCCTTTAACCGTGCATCAACAGCCGTATAAATGGAATTTCTCAGGTTGGAATAGACATCCGTTCCCAGTTCCTGAGGCGAGCGTTGCGACCCTGTTATGACAATCGGACGATGATCCTGTATTGTTAAATCAAGAAAATAGGATGTCTCCTCCAGCGTGTCGGTACCATGTGTGATGACAATGCCGCAAATTGACGGATCCTTTAATTCATCCAAAATCGCTTGCCGCAAGAGGAGCATCGATTGAAAGTTTATGTGCATGCTCGGTACCTGTAGCGCATCGACGACCTTTATGTCCATTCCATTCGGAAGCTTGCATAACGCAGCCAATTCTCCTCCTGACATCGCTCCTGATTGTAATAACCCAGGACTAGTTTCTTTGCTGGCAATCGTACCTCCAGTCGTTATTAAAGCAACTTTTTTGACCAAATCACCCACCTCTTTCTATCTTATTTTATACTATTTTTCATTTTCCATGACCGCAATTAAAAAAGCCCCAAATACAGGGCTTAGTTTACTTTTACATGATGTTCCGCTTCAAGGATTGCATGGGTAATTTTTTCTCCATGAAAACGGCCATTTTCAATAAAAATTTCATTTGCATTATTCCCGGCGGCGATCACACCGGCAATATAAATTCCTTTCACATTCGTTTCCATCGTTTCTTCATTATAAATCGGACGTCCCGTTTCAGTATCGATCAACACGCCCATTTTCTTTAAAAAATCATGATCGGGATGGTATCCGGTCATCGCAAAAACAAAATCGTTTTTAAGCGAATACTCCGTGCCTTCCTTCACATATACTACGGTATCCTTTGTAATTTCTTTGACCTTCGTCTCAAAGTGCATGTCAAGGCGCTGATTGCGCACATGTCCCTCAAATTCAGGAAGAATCCAAGGTTTGATTTTCGGTGAATATTCAGTGCCGCGGTAGAGAACGGTAACACGAGCGCCGGCGTTTACTAATTCAAGGGCAGCGTCAACGCCGGAGTTTTTCAAACCAACGATCACAACATCCTTATCAAAATAGGGATGGGCCTCTTTGAAATAATGGTTCACCTTTGGCAGGTCTTCACCTGCTACATTCATGTAATTCGGATGATCGTAATAGCCTGTAGCAATGACGACTTGTTCTGCTTCATATTGCTCTTTATCCGTGTTAACAAGGAAAGAACCATCTACTTTTTTGACTTCGGTTACATTTTCAAATGCATGAATACGGATATGCTTTCTTTTCACGACTTCTCGATAATAAGCAAGGGCCTGGCTGCGATTCGGTTTTCGGTTCTCGGTAATAAAGGCAACATCCCCTATTTCCAATCTGTCACTTGAACTGAAAAAGGTTTGATGTGTTGGGTAACGATAGATGGCATTTACAATATTCCCCTTTTCAATCACAAGCGTTTTTTTACCGCTTTCCTGCAATGAAATGGCTGCAGCTAAACCGCACGGTCCTCCGCCAACAATAATAACATCTTCTTGTTTCATATTTTCACTCCTAAACAAACTGATTCTCATGGAAGCTTTTTACTGGTACCGATCAAAAAATCCCCATATCTAATCATGATAGGAGATTTTTTTCAATGTTTCAATATTCATCGCTTTGATAGCATTACATTCCTATTTAAAATAGGTCAAAATTTCAGCGACAGCTTGTTCTTCGATAATTGTTTTTCCATATTCCATTAAGACATACTTGCTAAGAAAGCTTGGTACTCCAAATTCGGCCATAATTGCTGCAATCTGTACTTGAGAATCTGAAGATACGTTTTCAATTAATACATAATAAGAGTTTTTCATTGAGTAGAGACTTCCCCCGGAGAATCCAATTATGGCCAGACGCTTGGCAAGGCTGATCACATCTTCAAAATCATCAAATTCGAATAAGATTTCCGTATTCCCCTCCAAAGTAACTTGCATATCGATAAATCCGTCAGCAAAGATTTCATCTTGTTGTTCATCCATAGTTAAAATCATAACCATACCTTGAGCTTGCATGGAAAAGATCTCGACCGCAATTGAACCCTGTATGTCTACATCAAAAGTAACACTTGCTTCTTCGATCATATCGTGAAACAACTGGTGCCACTTTAATGAATCCTTCCAGAGGTCTTCCCTAGTTAACCCTCTGTCAAATAAATCATCGAGTGTAAGAAATATTTTTATTTTATTATAATTCAATCGTTCTAATCGCATCACAAAGCCCCCTGCCATGAGCAAACTCTTAATTTTAGTTTATGATTGACCGCCCCGTTGGTGACTCGTCTTATCTTATTTCTCATCGTGTCGCAGTGTGAGAAGATGTGTTTCTGCTCTTGCCCCTAAACGCAGCGGCACTCCGGTTGTTCCATATCCGTTGCTAATCAAGATCGTTCGCTCAGGCTCACTCATTAATCGGCCTTTTTCGTAGAGACCAAAACCAAAAATCCGGATCTGTCCTCCATGAGTATGTCCTGAAAGCATGAGATGGATCCCGTGTTCCGGATGGAGCTTTCTTTTGATTTGCGGATTATGACTGACTAAAATCCGAAAACCCTCTCCTTGCGCCTCACTTAAAGCTTCTTCAAGATCGACCCGGTTTGTACTAATATCATCTAATCCCATGATAAATAATGGATCTCCTGTTTCAGATTCAAAGCGAACGGAACTATTAATAAGAACCTTCACACCCTGATTTAAGAGCATCGCATCTAATAGGGGAACTTCTACTTCATAGTCATTGTTGCCCCAGACAAAGAATACCGGACCTAAAGTCTTTAGCGACTGTAAATTTTCCTGCACACGCTCGAAGGGTACCCCTTTTTCTGTTAAATCTCCGCCGATAATCACGATATCAACCTTTCCCATTACTTCTTTAATGATTTTATCTGAAACCTTGCGCCGATGAATATCGGAAATAAAGAAAATATTCACATTGCCAAAGCTTTTCGGAAAAGCCGAAAACGTTAAATCATGATAAATAATCCTGTTCATAAAAGCTTCTCTGTACATATAAATCAAGAGAAGAGCTGCTAGAAGCAAACATCCTGCGATAAACAAAAAAATTCCCATAAATCCCCCAAATGCCATCCATCTTTATTCTCTTTTTCTATTTTTAATCACCATGAAATCATATCACAGATTTCTGAAAAGGAGAAAAATAACATGTTCATCATCTCCTATACATAGGATGTAAAGACGAACACCTAGGAGGGATTCATGTGTTTACTCGAACAAAATACTGGCATCCATATATAAGTCCATTTGATCCATGTCCGCCGATGCAAGTAAAAAGCTATTCTACTCCACCGCATCTATACTTGGGCTTTCAGCCTCCAAATCTGGAACAATTCTCACCACAGGAGGCCTTGAGAGCCGGCACGCTTTGGAAAGTATTCTCCGATCCCTATTACAGCCCATACGAGAAACCAATGGGAGGGATGTAGTCGATGAAACAGATGCCTCCGGAATATTATCAATTGCTTGAGCAGCTTCAAGCGGTTGATTTTGTCCTTGTCGATTTAACTCTCTATCTGGATACCCATAATCAAGATGCAGAAGCGATTCAGCAATTTAATCATTGTGCAAAGGAAAGAAAGAAATTAAAGAAATTAATCGAAAGCAATTTTGGACCGATGCAGCAATTTGGTAACAGTTATTCCGGTTATCCGTGGAACTGGGACGATGCGCCTTGGCCATGGCAAGTATAAAGGAGGCGGTTAAATAGATGTGGTTTTACGAAAAAAAACTGCAGTATCCAGTCAGAGTCAGCAAATGCAACCCACAATTAGCAAAATATTTAATTGAGCAGTATGGCGGGGCAGATGGGGAATTAGCTGCCGCACTCCGATACTTAAACCAGCGCTACACGATACCGGATAAGATTGTCGGATTATTAACCGATATTGGAACAGAGGAACTTGCCCATTTAGAAATGATTGCCACAATGGTGTATAAGCTTACGAAGGACGCTACCCCTGAACAATTGAAAGCGGCAGGCCTTGGGACTCACTATGCTGACCATGATAAAGCCCTGTTTTATCATAATGCAGCAGGCGCTCCATTTACCGTTACTTACATCGCAGCAAAGGGTGATCCAATCGCAGACCTGTACGAGGATATTGCAGCCGAAGAAAAGGCGCGGGCTACTTATCAGTGGCTAATCAATCTAAGCGATGACCCGGAAATTAATGACTCCCTTCGTTTCTTAAGAGAAAGGGAAATTATCCATTCCCAGCGTTTTCAAGAGGCAGTAGAGATTCTCAAGGACGAACGGGATAAGAAAAAGTTTTTTTAGTTGCAATTTTATGCTACCCGTGCAAATAAGAGGATTAGCGAGTCGCTAACCCTCTTATTTATTTTCATGAAATAAATTGATATCATAATTATTTTTCATCATATCAAATACGAGATGCCTGTTCTGCCATTGATCTTCTTTTCTCCAAAGATCCTTGCTTTTATCGATAATCTCACAGCGGAGAGCATGGAATTCCTTTTCCGCCTTATCCCGTTTCTGACGCAGAAGATTCATATAGCCATATAACCCCATCACCAGCATGAGCATAAATACATTCGATGTTTTGCTGACAAAGATGGAAAACATGACCGCGAATGAATAAGAATAAGGTTCAAAAAGAAAAAAGTAAAGATAGAGGAAATAACAAAAAGTAATAAAAATTGTACTCCACAACACAAGCAAATGTCTTTTTTCTAAACGATCAAACTTTTGCTTTCGATCCACAACCTTTAACAGCATTTTCTTTGTTGCCTGATCTGTCCGTTCATCGAGCATTTGTATAGGTGATTCCATTGCGATCCCACACCCCCATACCAATGTATGAACTTGTCCGCTCTAATATGACACAAATTGAGAGGTCAGATTGCCGAGGGTTACTTATTTAAAGGAATGGTTAGGACTTGTCCCGCTAAAATTTCATTGCTTGTTAAATCATTGGCAGCTTTGATTATTTCGATTCCTGCTTTCGATCTATAATATTTCAGAGAAATGCGGGTAATGGTCTCCCCCCTTTTTACTTTATGATAGATAATATCCTTTTCATAAACAGTAAGCGGGGCAGCTGCCGTTTTATGACCTGCACCTGCCCTTGACTGCGGCTCAGTTAAAGATTCTCCCGCCTGTTCGTTATCAGGATTAGAATTTTCCGCTTCTTCCTGTGTTCCTTCCTCATCTTCCATTATTTGATTCTCTTCCTCTTCTATTTCAATCGTTTCAAATTCTTCCGTTGATTCGATAATCGTCTCTTTGACATTATCAATTTTATCTTTTGCAATGATCGAATAGATGCTGATGACGGTAATCGGAAGTAAAACAAAGAAAAGTGCCAGCAAGCGAATGAGAGGATACTTCACCTTTAACTTTGTTTTCTTGCTCTTGCCGTGACGATGGACCGCACTTCGCGGCGGCAATTCTTCCCTTTTGACAGGCTTGCCCTCCTCAAATGTCGGACGTTCTATTTTTTGCCTAAGCTTCTCTGCCTGATCTCTGTAAGGATCCTCTTTATTCATCAAAATTCCCTTCCTGTTCTTTTTTTGTTCTTGTCAAATTTGATTTTAATCATGCATCCTAGCAGAAAATCAATGATAAAATGCATCACGATCGTAACAGCTAAGTTTCCTGTTTGCAGGTAGATAAAACCAATCAAGAAACTAAGTCCTGTCACATTGATAAAAAGAAAAAACTGAAATAAATAACGATAATGCACAAGGGCAAAGATAAGACTGGCAGCGATTAAACCAAAATGAGTCTGGATCACGCCGCGAAATAAAATTTCTTCTCCTGTTGCGACGACAGCGGCAAGCGCAGCAATTTCGACAAAAGACCTTTTTTTAAAAATCCGCTCATTTAAACCGCCATCGTCATACCATTTGTCGGGCAGAAGTTTCATTAGAATCAGATCTGTCATGACAACAGCAAGTCCCGCTCCGGCGCCAAATAGAAGAATATTGGAATCTGTAAAATGAAATAAATCGAAAAAAGCTAGAAAGCTATCAAATAAAAATATACCTAAAATAAAGGCAACTGTTAATAGTAAAACTTGTGTAGCATATAAAGATTTTACCAATTCTTTATCAGGGATTTCCTTTATTAATTCAAAATAGTTTTTTTTCATTGTTCTCGCTCTCTTTTAATAACAACTTGGCCAACTGCTGTTTCCAATTGTATGCAGCCCCTTCCTTCTCTACAGGCTGTTCCCGTTTGAAAATGGTTTGATCGATGCCACAAACATCGCAGCAATTTTCAGGCTTTGAACTTGGCTTTTCTTCGTCAAAATAGCGAAGAATTGGAACTCTCCTGCACCGGTCTTGGCGGCACCAGTCTGTCATATAAGCGATTTTTCTTTGTTTCAACCTTATTCTCTGATTTAGATCTTGTTTCAGCTCTTCAAGAATAGTATTCCATTTACCATTCCTATCGGCATTTTTCTGCAAATGTTCAGAGACAATCCGCCATTGAATGTCCGTAAATCCGCAGATTTTTTTCCATTCTTCCGCATCTATCTGTTCGAAGGCAGGGTTTATATTTACCAGTGCAGCCGCGAACCGGTCGAGCTGTAAATCCGTCGGGATTTCCGATTCAGCCAGTCTGTAAGCGATTTGTTCATCCCCCAGCATATAGAGCATCACAGCGATGCTTGGCTTCCCATCCCTTCCGGCTCGGCCGATTTCCTGGAGATAGGACTCCATTTGCTGCGGCATATGATAATGAATCACAAAACGGATATTGTCTTTATTTATGCCCATACCAAAGGCGCTGGTGGCGCATATGATATCGAGTTGTCCATATAAAAACTGCTGCTGGATTAAGATTCTAGACTCCTGATCCATGCCTCCGTGGTAGGCCATCACCTTAGGAAAGCCACGCTCCTGTAAAAACCGGGCTGTTTGTTCCGCCATTTTTTTACTTGAAAAGTAAATGATCCCCGGGCCTTTTAAATTTGCAGTATAATCGAGCAAAAAGCGAAGCTTTTCCTGATGATTTTCAACAGGCTGTAGCATTAAGGCAATATTCGGCCGATCAACCGAATAAAGGTGTTTCTGGCAACCCTTTAGCTTTAGTGAGGCAATGATATCACGTACCACCTCACTCGTTGCCGTTGCCGTTAAAGCCAGTGTGAGCGGTTCCCCAAGCTGAACACGAACCTCGCCAAGCTTCAAATAATCGGGGCGGAAATCGTATCCCCACTGGGAAATACAATGGGCCTCATCAACAACAAACAGAGCAAGCTTCATTTTCTTTAGAAGCGATAGGAGTGTATCATTTGCCAACATTTCCGGAGAGATAAAAATAAATTTATATTGCATTAAATTCTGCAACACTTTTTTTCTCTCCGCACCAACAAGGAATGAAAAAAAGTGTTGCAGAATT
>CALGSR010000469.1 GCA_937902115.1 uncultured Bacillus sp.
GCAGCCACCGCGGCTACTCCAACTAATGGACAAGTTATTGAATCGCAAGCACATTAAGTTAATAAAAGAAACGAAAAAACGCCCGGAAAATAAAATCCGGGCGTTTCGTCTGTTAAGTTTAAATCGTGCCGCAGTTCTATTTTTATAGGAGTTCGTAAAATCACGTGGGCGTACCCTATCCTATGGAGCAAGCCAGGGACTCTTTACGATTTTTTCTTAGAATAGTCCTTGCTATAAGGTTCCACATGAACCAAAACCTCTGCATTCGGATTCACCTTTTCCTTAATCGTTTCCTCAATGGCATGCACCAGTTCATGAGCCGCTTCAGTAGTGGTTTGCGGATCAATTACTATATGTAAATCAATAAAGAAGGCGTGATGGCTGCCTCTGCTTCTGATGTTATGGGCATTCTTTACCTGTTCAAAGGACATGGCCAATTTTCGAATTTCCTCTGTATCCGCAACAGAGTGGTCCACTAATACGTCACTGTTTTCTCTGAAGATTTCATAGGCTGCATGAATGATAAACCCGGATACGATGAGAGAGGCAATCGGGTCGATAAGCGGCGGCAGTCCCAGCTTAATCCCAATTAGTGTCGCCAGCACACCGATGGAAACATAGATATCGCTTCTTGTGTGCATCGAGTCGGAAATAAGAATTGGGCTGTTTAATTCCTTGCCCTTTTTATACTCTGTGACGGACACAAATATATTAATCGCCAACGTCAGCACCATAGCAATCAGACTTGGCATCGTAATATCCAATTCAACCGGATTTTGAAAGCGGCCAATCGCATCATAAATAACCTTCCCGCCAACAAAAAACAACATCCCGGAAATGAACAGCCCGGCCAGTGTTTCAAACTTGTTGTGACCGTATGGATGGTCGAAATCCTTAGGTTTCATGGCAAGGCGAATCCCAATTAAACCAACGACATTGGACATTCCATCTGAAAGAGAGTGGAACCCATCTGCGGTCATACTTGCACTATTGATCAAGGATCCAATGACAATTTTTATCGCAGCTACAAACAAATTAGCCAGCAAAATAACAAAAAGCACGAACTGAACCTTGCGAAAAACATTCCCCGTCATAAATTTATTCAATCCTCCACTAGTCACAGTGCGCCCTGAAATTCATTAAATGAAACTTCTATCATTATTGGGCGGGTTGTGATTTTTATGATTCTATTATTTCTTTTTCTATAAATATATTTTTATCAAATAAAAAATCCATGGAACCAAATGTCCCATGGATTATGTATCCACTGTCTCGTACAGAGACCCGGCCTCTTGTACTTTTGGTACATCGCCTGTTCATCTTCAATATCCTACAATGGGTACTAGTGGTTGTCAAGAAATAAGGTCACGGTGAAGAAGTTGTACGAATACTCTTGAAATTTTTGCTTACAAAGCAGAAAGAAGCGTACCGCTTATAATAGAAGCTGTACGCTTTTGTATGCAATCGTTTAAAATTCCTCATAAGTTGCAGGGTCTTGGTTAGCAATTCTGCCTTCCGGGAAGGAAAGTGCGGAAATTGTACGCATGTCTGTTTCATCCAATTCAAAGTCAAATAATGAGATGTTCTCAAGTTGACGGACAGCGGATGAAGATTTTGGAATTGAAATCGCACCCAACTGATAATGCCAGCGAAGCGCCACTTGGACAATCGTTTTGTTATGCTTTTCAGCAATTTGTTGCATTTCGGGAATTTCAATTTCACGGATGCCGCGAGTTAATGGGCTCCAAGACTCCGTGACGATTCCTTTCTCTGCATGGTATTTTCTTTGTTCTTCTTGATTAAAGAATGGATGTAATTCGATTTGGTTCACACTCGGTAATACGCCTGTTTCTTTTTCCAAACGATCAATATGGTCAGGGAGGAAGTTACAAACCCCAATGGAACGGATTAAGCCCCATTTCTTCGCATCGATTAATGCCTGCCATGCTTCAACATATTTATCTTGGCTAGGATTTGGCCAGTGAATGAGATAGAGATCATAATAGTCAAGGCCGGCGCGATATAATGACTCTTGAATTGTCCCTACTGCTTTATCATATTCCTGGTAGCGGCCAGGAAGCTTTGATGTGATTCTTAATTTCTCACGTGGAATGGAAGTGCGTCTCACTGCTTCACCAATTGTTCCTTCGTTTTCATAATTGTAAGCGGAGTCAATCAGGCGGTAGCCTGTATCGATTGCGCTTAATAATGCGTTGACACCTTCATTTCCTCGAATCAAATATGTACCTAAACCAACAGCCGGAACTGTTAATCCGTCATTCAATGTAATCTCTGGAATAAAATTTTCCAAAATATTCACTCCTTTCTCTTCAATTATAAAAGGACCCCGTTTTTGCGTCTAGTTTTTAGACCTTTGTCAGATGCTTGTAATGTCTTGGGATTCTTTGAACGATAAAAATCCCCACCTAAATGGGGTGGGGCTGGTGTTATTCATTGATTCAATTTTGTAAGCCCTTACATTTGTGATGGAGCAGCTACGACGTCATATCCTTCGACTGAGTAGAATTCCTGTATTTGACGGATACGTTCGTCAATTTCTGATTCAGGAATACCTGTGTCACATACCGAAGATGTATCTTGTTCATAACTCACGAACCATAAATCATATAACTTTTCCATACTGATCCACTCCTTATTTTAAGTTGTCTAAGCTTTTGACAAACAAGAGTAAAACATGTGTGGCATTCATGGCTGTTATGCCTGTGAAAGATATTTTGTAATATCTTATTCATGAATCTAAAAAAGATGCATGGGTCTTATTTTCGCTTAATAAATATATTTCTATACCAACTAGAAAAACTCCTTCTTTTGCAATGAATAAATTTTGGGACAAGGTACCCGGTCCCTTGTCCCAAGGAAAATCCCCGCCGCCCCACAGAGGGAAGCAGTTTCCCAAACAAGCCGATCACTGAGATCTCTATTCCCCTATTTCCTTTATAAAAATAGTAAAAAGATATTTACTAATCAATCTAAATCCTGTTATGATGGTAATTACTAGTAAATTCCAATCACTAATAGTAACAACTAGAATAATGATATCTATTGAAGTTGGATTA
>CALGSR010000470.1 GCA_937902115.1 uncultured Bacillus sp.
GCTCATTATGCTCCGTTGCATCGTGAATTTCACCTTTTTTTAAAACTACATCTACCGTTCCACCTTTGCTGTAGACCATTTCTTTCAACATCCTAATCTTCATCTAAAACGCTCCCTGTTTGAGTAGATTTCTCGCTTCATATCTGAAACGGTGATAAATAACATGTCCCATCATGCTTTTTTCCACTGGTCTAATTTCGAAGTTGTACCTGGCTTGCAAGCTATCCAATCGACCTCTTAAACTTTCCGGCTTGTACTGGCTGCGGTAGTTGTGCTCCACAATGTTTCTATCGAAAAATGGATCTTCCACGAATAAAACAAACTTGCTGCCTTTGCTTCTAAGCAATTCACTTTCGAAAGTATGACCGTTGTTATTGGTTAAATTTGTACACAGCTCATTAATATCAGCTTTACGCTCAACTACGCTGTTCAAGTAAATGTTTCGCGGTACGCCTAATGTATCGTTTTTTGGAATCAGACAAGAATAATCTCCAAAATCTAATTTTTGCGTAACGACTGGCACACCTTTTTTCTGTAAATAGTCTGTAATATGCTCATTCTTTTGCTCCCTCGTATCTGCGACAATCACCATTGTTTTTAAGATTTCGTTAATCTCCTTGTCGGTATAGTGAAATCGGTACAATTAATCCACCTCGCGTATCATCTCGTTGTATAGTTGCAGCAATTTCTCCTTTGATTGGTTTTCGTAATATTCATCAGCATAGCGGCCATGAAATACTTGTAGGTAGGTGACCAACTCGTCCTTAGACAAGTCAGCCCCTTCGTTGTTAATGTGCATATTGGTAGCCTCCTAGAACGGTAGGTCCGATTCAGAAACTTCCATCGGTGCCGGTGCATTGTTGTTAGCATATTGATTATTCGGTGCGCCCTCTTTTTTCTTCTGTGGGAAGTCGAAGCTGTTCACCACAATTTCAGTGAAATATTGTTTCGTGCCATCGTCTTTATTCCAGATACGGATTTGTAAGCGGCCCGTGATTCCGAAGTGATCGCCTTTATTCACATATTGCGCCATAATTTCAGCCGTTTTTCCTAATGCTACGAAGTTAATAAAATCTGTTTCGTATTCGCCAGTTTGCTTGTTTTTAAAATCGCGTCTTACTGCAATCGTTCCGTTTCCTACAAAGCTGCCGTTCGGTGTAGCCTTTAACTCGATGCCCTTAACTGAATTGCCTGTTACTGTGATAATGTTCATTTATATTTCCTCCAATTGTTTGTTTTGGTTTTTGGTTTTGCTTATCGACTAAATTGTCCATTCTGTTTCATCATGAATTTCAATGTGAATCCAACCTGTAGGAATAATGTGTAATTTTTTATCCGCTGTTTTCAAACGGTGATTTCCTGATTCACTTACTTTCAGTTCAGTAACATTCACTAATTCAACTGTTTCACCTTGTGGAAAACGATAAATACGTTTTGTCTCATTTAATTTAGTAGCCATTTTATATTCCTCCAATTTCCCATATTGTTTTTTGTTCTGTTGGGTACCTTTCAGCAATTACACGTGGTCTCGAAGGAGTATTCCATCCTTTTGGCCTTGCTGTCGTTTTACCAATTACTTTCCAACCTGCTGCTTTCAAACTAGTACCAGATTCGGATTTTAAGGTGTAAGTTATTAATCTGCCGTAGCCTAAATTTTTAGTTACTCGCCACGCAGCTGCATACAATTTAGAATTTGCGTTTTTAAACCCTTCCAATACACAGCATCTAGTTACTTCAAGCGTCCAACCATCATCGTTATGCCTTGCTATTGGTCTGCCAACAATGATTACTCCTACAACTTTTTCTCCGTCATTTAAACCAATGCTGAATTTATGCCCTTGTGGAGAAACATTGTGCCTATGATTTTCATTAACAAAATCCTGTGCTTCTTTCAAAGTTATAGGCTGTAACTCTAATGTCACTAAATCACCTTCTCTCCGCATTCTGGATCGTTTATTTTTCATAAATCATCGCAGTTGCCGGAAATACTAACGTTTCCTCCCTCAACTCTCGCAATGACAAATACTGATTCCGTTCTGGAAACCAAAAACTTTTATTGATCTTATCCGTAATGTCGATAACCTTCGGCGGTATCATCTTCAACTCGTTCAAACAATGCCCCTTTGCATCCTGCTCATTCTTAGCAAATACGAGGAAATGCTTCGTTTTGCTGATTGGA
Source organism: uncultured Bacillus sp. (assembly GCA_937902115.1). GTDB lineage: Bacteria > Bacillota > Bacilli > Bacillales > Cytobacillaceae > Bacillus_BD. The sequence goes on from CALGSR010000470.1 coordinate 2,180, forward strand.
ATTGTATAGAGCTTGATTGGTTGTAATCCTAATTCGTTCTTCTCAATCAGCGCTGCTACTTCCTCATGGTTTACTAAGTCCCAATTCACACCGTTTGACGTTTGGCCGCCTTGCACAATCCCGTTTTTAATCATCCAGTAGACCGAATAGGCGAGTTTGATTTCGTCATACTTGATGGCATCCATTAATAGCTCGTTATAAGTCACGTAAAATACCTGTGAATTTGTTGTACTCGACTTTAATTGTGCCTACGCCGCCATTTCGGTTCTTTGCGATGATTAACTCCATCTCGCGGTTGTTATCGTCTTTCGAGTAATAAGCATCTCGGTAAATGAACATGATAATGTCTGCGTCCTGTTCGACTGATCCCGAATCCCGAATATCTGACATCATCGGTCGCTTATCTTCTCGCCGTTCAACGCCCCTAGATAGCTGCGATAGGGTAACAACTGGACAATTAAACTCTTTTGCTAATTCTTTTAAGCTTCTGGAAATATCCGAAACCGCTAGATTCATATTGCCGTTGTAGTCATTAACCGGCTTGATAAGCGTTAGATAGTCAATGAACACGACAATTTGCATATCTGGATTTTCGTTTTTAATCTTTCGTACCTTCATGCGGATTTCTGGAACCGTCTGGCCGCTTTTATCGAAAATGTGCATGTTCGTTTTAGAAACTCGACCTAATGTGTCCATCCACGTTTTCTTTTGCTCGTCTGTAAGGTTGTTATACGGGTCTTTCATCTTCGAGCGGTTATATGGTCCGATGCTTGCTATTAATCTATCTCGTAGGCTTTGAGCGTTCATTTCCAACGAGAATATGATCGGCAGGCAATTGTCCCATCCAGCACTTTTGGCAAGGTGTAACATGACATCCGTTTTACCCATAGAAGGTCGAGCGCCTATGATGATTAATTCGCCGTTAGGTAATCCATTCAATGCGGCTTGTAAGTCTCGTAACCCCGTATTCACTCCACGCGGTTTAACACGTTCATTCCACGGATCTTCTGCAACCTCAACAACTAAGTCTGTAATCGTGTTGTGATCGTTGACTTTATTAGTCGCCAGGTTGTTCAATTCCATCGTTATTTTGTTTAAATCCCAATCTTCACGAGCAGCGATTTCGAG
>CALGSR010000471.1 GCA_937902115.1 uncultured Bacillus sp.
TCAACAAGGGACATAAAAATCAACATTGACCTTTAACACAGCCATTTTTATAAAAAGCGAATTTTAAGAGAAAGACCTTTCAAAAATGAAGGAACATTTTCTAATAGAAGAACAGCATCAGGATGAGAGGACATGACGATGGAAAATAAACATACGACTGGTCATTTATTAGCATTTATTACGATAATCATTTGGGGTACAACTTACATCTCTACAAAAATCTTACTCCATGATTTTTCTCCGATTGAGATTCTGTTTTTTCGTTTCATACTGGGTTTAGCTGTGTTAATCATTGTGTACCCACGACGGATGAAGGTGACGAATCGGAAGCATGAACTCTTTTTTGCGGCGGCAGGTTTATGCGGTGTTACTTTATATTATTTATTGGAAAATATTGCACTCACGTATACAATGGCGTCCAATGTCGGTGTCATCTCTGCATTGGCGCCATTTTTCACTGCGATTGCTTCTTATTTATTTTTAAAAGATGAACCATTACGGCTCAACTTCTTCCTCGGTTTTGTTGTTGCTATGGTCGGCATCTATCTAATCAGTTTTAGTGGTGCATCAAATTTTCAACTAAATCCGTTAGGGGATATATTGGCGGTTGCTGCTACCATAGTTTGGGCCTTTTATTCCGTTTTGACAAGAAAAATTAGCCGTTTTGGCTATGATACGCTGCAAACAACAAGAAAGATGTTTTACTATGGTATTTTATTCATGATCCCTGCTCTGTTTCTGTTTGATTTCAAACTAGGGTTGGAGCGTTTTGCCAATCCTATTAACCTATTTAATCTTCTGTTTTTGGCTCTAGGTGCCTCTGCTCTTTGTTTTGTCACATGGAACTTTGCAGTGAAAGTTTTGGGACCTATAAAAACAAGCATCTACATATACATGATTCCGGTTATTACGGTGGTGACTTCTGTTATCGTATTACATGAAAAAATAACAGGGCTGGCGGCAATCGGTACGCTCCTAACATTGGCCGGGCTGTTTCTTTCAGAGGGCAGGATCTTCTTAAAGAAAATGAATTCTAAAGCAAAACGAGGGGATCGTTTTCATGTTTCCTGAGTTGGGACAGGGGACCGGGTTCCTCGTCCCTAGAATAAATTAGGGAAATAGAAGAACCGCCCCCTTGTTTAAATTTAAACTTTCAGCGAGCCGCGGAAACCCCTGACTGAATAGTAGGAGTCTGCTCCATTGTGGTACACGAAGACGTGCCCGTAGCGGCAATCACAAAAAAGGGCACCGCCAGCCTTGCGTATATCAGAGGGAGTTTGCACCCAACTCGACGATTTCAAATCGAAATTTCCAAGCTTTTGCAATGCTCGATATTGTTCTTCTGTTAAAATTTCAATGCCCATGGCGGCCGCCATATCCAGCGCGCTATTTTCCGGTTTGTTTTTCTTCCGCGACTCTAGTGCTGCGCGATCATAACAAACACTTCTGCGTCCTTTAGGAGTTTCCGCTGAACAATCATAAAAAATGAACTCGTCTGTTGTTTCATCATATCCGACAACATCCGGTTCACCGCCGGTTCTTTCCATTTCATAAAGCGACCATAATTTACCCGCATTCGCTTCCAGTTTTGCTTGGATTTTCGGCCATTCCAAATTTTGATGAAGGCTCATATTTTTCGCAAAACGTGTTTTCAATAATTCGAGTAATTCCTCGTGTTGTTCAAGTGATAAATCTTGAACATTGCTGATATTTGTCATTTACATTCCTCCATTAACATCTGACATATTTTCGTTTGAAACCAAGCTTCCCTCTATCGATTTCTTTTTGGATACTTTCGTAAGCATTTAGGATACTGCTTTTCTTCTTGTCCCGTTTGACTTCTACCGTTCCAACTTCTTTAGCGGTCTGAACTGCTTTTTCATGCAGCGGCGAGTAGGAAATTCCAACGGTGTAGAGAAAATTATTCATAGAGGCTTTTGTTCGTTCCGGTGAAGTATGAATTGAGTTTTTCACAGTATCAAGCATATTGGAGATCTTTGTTTCGGAAAATTCATCGTCTTTGCGATTCCCTAATAACCAGCAATAGCAGCTCCAACCCCCTGACATTCTCAGCTCGTCACCGCTAGCAATCCATTGATCCGCAACGTCCTTGGCGATATCTGACTCTGATAAAGTAACAGCTACAACATAATCGGAGAGCATATAAAAATAGGCCCCATCCATCCACCGAGCATAATCCGACTCTGTCATCGCATTCGGATCGGCAATAATGCCTGCAAAGTACATCGCATCATAGTTCCCTGTGGCATAAAGCTCTTCAGCTAACGGTTGATTGATTTTTATTTTCTTAGCAATTGGTTTCATCGCACCTGTAGTTACACCGAAAAGGGGCTCATGCGCACCATTGGATAAGTATATTTTTTTCGTTCGTTCCTTACTTAAGGCTTCAAGCTCCTGCATCACGGTTTCAAAATCCATAATTTGAATTTCCCTCCTTAATTATTGCCATTATTCAGTCTAAGTATTATCATAAGGTTTTCAAAGTTCTCCCATTTTATTCTCAATGCCGGTTTGTACGAAATAGGATCGATTTCGCTTTAGCGACCATTTCTTCCTTATCGTTAAAAATTGAACACTCTGTATGGATTAACGTTTTCCCCTGCTTTTCAATTTTAGCATTTGCCATCAAGTATGTACCAACAGCGGGTTTCATAAAGGTAACATTTAAATCAACGGTGACCGCTTGTTGTATCCCGTCTTCATTTGCTAGCAACAAGTTTGATACAGCTACATCAGCCAATGAAGAAATAATCCCACCATGGATCACCCCCGTACTATTAATGAAAAGATCCTGAACGGGCATGATAATTTGCACTTGATTATCTTCAAGCCTCTTGTATTGAAATCCTAAAAATTCGTCAAAGGGCTGTTTTATAAACATCCCATACACCCCCATGTTATTTGATTTAATGCTACATTATATATTCTTTTGAGGGGGTAAACAATCCTGCTTTCAGTGCTTGAGCAATCGTTTTTGCAGTGGAATTTTAATCGATCATATAAGCGCCCCACGTAAAAGAAGGGCGCTTATATATTTGGAACTTAGTTATCTTCCTTTGGTAAACGATAGGAAGCAAATGGTTCCCCATTTCGGAAAGGGGAGCTCATGCGAATGAGCGCTTCGAGGACTGTGTCATCCAGGTTCAATGAAAGACATTTCATATTTTCCGTCACTTGTTCTTCCCGTGTTGCTCCAACAATAATGCTAGAAACGACTGGACGGCTTAACAGCCATGCCAGTGATAACGCAGCGGGGGATGTATCAAGATCTTTTGCTATCGTGGAA
>CALGSR010000472.1 GCA_937902115.1 uncultured Bacillus sp.
AACAAGTCCCCCAAAATCAACATTGACCTTTAACACAGCCTTATTTTTAAAAAAAGAAAGGGTCGGTTAAATGTTATCCCGTTATTATACGGTTCAGCCTAGAGGCGAACACGAAATTGTTATTCAAAAATCACGGTTTATCGCCCATGTCGCACGGGTGGAAACGGAAGAAGCGGCGCAGTCTTTTATTGCGGAGATTAAGAAGCAGCATTGGAATGCGACTCATAATTGCTCAGCTTACTTAATCGGTGAGCATGACCAAATCCAAAAGGCCAATGATGATGGTGAGCCAAGCGGAACGGCAGGGGTGCCGATTCTCGAGGTGCTGAAGAAAAAAGGACTGAAGGATACAGTCGTCGTTGTGACGCGTTATTTCGGCGGTATTAAGCTTGGTGCCGGCGGTCTGATCCGTGCTTATGGAAAAGCCACTTCTGAAGGCATTGAGGCAACAGGCGTCGTGCTGCGTAAGCTGATGAAGGTTGTTTCGACGCAGATTGATTACACCTGGCTTGGTAAAATTGAAAACGAATTGCGCTCTTCCGTTTATAGTATTAAGGAGATTCATTATCTCGATAATGTCGTCATTGATACTTATGTTGAAGAGGGCGAGGTTGCTGCCTTTACAGAATGGATGGTCGAGCTGACAAACGGCCAGGGCGAGATGAGCGAGGGCGAAGTGCTGTATATGGAGGAGTTGGTTTAGCGGAGAGGTTGATGGCCTCTCTTTTTTATGGTTCATTGAGGGGTAATGGACAGAGGTGTGAGGTGGATCTGATTGTGGCTGGGGTCTGACAGCTTTACCCGATTCTATCCTCGACTTGTCCAAAGCGGGCCGGGGTTCGGACACCTTTTTCAGTTTCCCTCCTCAACTTGTCCGAATGAGACCCGGGTTCGGACAGCTTTTCCAGCATCCCCTCTCAACTTGTCCGAATGTGGTTGGCGTTTTTAACGACAGCACTATTAAAAAAGCACTGAAAAAGCCTTTCTCGGCTTTTTCAGTGCTTTTTTTATCCCTCATCCATCTCTTCAGGATACAGGATCGGTAAACTGTATTGTTCTCCGATTAACAGGTCATATACCAGCAGCTTGTAGTCAGCTAATAATGCTTCCTGTTTTTCGGTTAATTCTGTAATGAATTCCTGAGCACTGTCGAGCCTTAAATTAGCTTTAAGCCCTGGGATTTCCTCCATTAGTTCATCCAATAAATTGTAAAATGCCGGCTTGTCAAAGCCCACGAGATCATAGACAGTGGTAGCAAAATAGTTGGGACTGATACTGCCTATATCCGTTTTCTTTTTAGAAAAATTGGAATAGATGAGCAATGGGGTTTCTGAATATTTTCGTGTCGTCATTCTCTTATCCTCAGTCTCATACCCTGCTTCCTTATAAATGGCTTGATCCGCTCCAAGGATTGGCAAGTGATCTCCCCAAAAAACGATAACTGTCGGTTCATCTAATTCCTCTAATTCGTCTACCAAAAGTTGCAGCGCTTCATCAGACCTGCGGATTCCCTCTGTATAAACCTCCAGTGTTGCGATCGATTCTTTACTCAAACCGGCAATTTGGATCTGGTTTTCCTCGTAAGCACCCTGATTATAAGGCATATGATTTTGCATCGAAACAGCATGAATAAACAACGGTTCATCGGTGTTTTTAATCCGCTCAAGAATTTCATAGCTCAGTGACTCATCTGTTATTACCCCGCCAAGCGTCCTCTCTTGGAACTTCATCGTTTCCTCATCGAGAAATTCATCAATGCCAAAGGTGTTGTAGACATGGTTCCGTTTATAAAACACTCGATTATACGGATGAATCGCCAAGGTCCGATATCCTTTCATTTCTAAATCACTTGCGATGGTTGGAATGAAGGTTTGTTTTGTGACGGCCTCCTGATACGGAATGGCTCCTGTTTTTAAAAAGGAAGTGGACATCCCGGTTAAGGCTTCAAATTCCACATTAGCTGTTGCTCCGCCAAAGACTGGCGTCAACACAGCCCCTGATGGATGTTCATCCATCAATGGACGAAGATTCACGAGCGGATCCGCACTATATTCTGCGTCCAGCTTGGTTGGGTCCCAGAAAGATTCACTCATCAAATAGATGATATTCGGCTTCTTCCCGCCTTCATTTATAGATTCTTTACCAGCGGCATATTTCTCTGCCGTTTGCAACACAGATTCCTTTGAATAGGTTTTCGGTTTTTCAAGGATATCACTGTGGATATTCGATAAAAACCCAAAGAGAAAACCGTTCACTTCATAGTTTTCAATTTGATTCCATTTTACAATTTCAATATGACTGCTCTGCACAAAATCATTCATAAAGGTTTTAGGGAAATTTGTATAGGAATACAGCATCGTAATCACGACAGCAAACATAATTCCTCTCATCCATAGCGCCATTTTCAGCTTTGGCAGATAGCGGGAAAGAAACCCCATGCCGACAAACAGGAAGAGAATCACGAATATTTGCCCGATGGAGATATATTCCGTGATCATCGGGAGAACGTCCTTCATCGCTTGGATTTGCTTGTAATCATTAAAATAAAGCGGCTCCACTCGGATGTTTAGTTTATTGTAATGTATAAAACCAATCGCCAGCAGCAGGAAAGAGGTAAGCAACGAGCTAAAATAGAGATTCCCCAATAGAGCATAGGCAAGCAGAAAAATAAATAGAATATAAAGAACCCCAGCCATGTAAATGCTGATATGACTCATAATCCATTCTGAAGTTAAGATCGGATCCTTTAGCATCTGAAAGTATTGAAAATAGTAATTAACAATCATAGATGCCGCTAATGAAGAAAGGAAAATATAGAGATATTTGAATCCTATTAACACCCTAGGATGTTGCTGCTCCAGCCGTGCCAGCAGTTTCAATTGTATTTTGATCGTGGAAAACAGCATGAGAAAGAGGATGACAAGATAAATGACCATTTTCTTTGTATCTTCCTGCATCCAATAAATGAAGTTATCAATACTAAAACGATTTCGTGATAATTTAATGATGAACAATAGGGCAAAGGCAAAAATCCCATTCCATGCAGCCAAACTAATGACGCGGTTAAACTTTAGTCTTTTCATAAATTCAAACATCTCCGAAAATATATTCTAGCAGTAATATTTACAAAAAATTAAAGTTACCTACATATTTTGTTTACATTAGTATATCATACACACGAAATGGACCGTGCTTAAAATCAAATGTTCATTAAATTGTTCGATCTTCACTTTTTTCTATTGATTTGTCCGAATATAGCTAGGCCGTCCAACTGAAGCACTCAAACGGGACAAGGAACCCGGAACCCTGTCCCGGGTTAAGGAATCCGTCCCAACGCAAAAAAGGACTGTCCCTCAGGTGTGTTGAACACTTTGTGAGACAGTCCTTTTCTTTTTATCGGTTTTTTGCGGTTGAATATCGGATTTCACTGACGATTTTTAACAGTGGCCGGTAGTTCTTACCGACGAGACCAATTTTTTCTGCAAAGATTTCAATCACAATTAACAGCACTACAATTAAAGCAACGGAACCCAGTGTTTTGGCTTGTGAGAAGATAATTGCAGCTAAGCCAAAGAATGCAGCCATTGCATAAATGATTAAGACTGTTTGACGGTGTGTAAAACCGTGTCCTAATAAACAGTGATGCAAGTGTGACTTATCCGGTGCCGATAAAGGTTTTTTATTCACGATACGGCGCAAGATGGCGAAGAACGTATCAGAAATTGGCACTCCGAGAATAATAACTGGGACAATTAAAGTGAAAAGGGTAACGTTTTTGAAGCCGAGCAAGGAAAGAACGGCAATCATAAACCCTAAAAATAATGCCCCGGTATCGCCCATAAAGATTTTGGCCGGATGGAAATTGTAAAACAAAAAGCCAACCGTACTTGCTAAAAGAATGGCTGCCATGACGACAACAAATGGGTTTCCGAATAGAATCGCCATTATGGAAAGTGTGATTAAGGCTATCGAGGAAACCCCGGCGGCTAAGCCATCGAGACCATCAATTAAGTTAATCGCATTTGTGATACCGACAATCCATAGGAATGTAATTGGTATACTAAGGAATCCGAAATTTAATTTGTCTTCAACGAATGGCAAATTAATAAATTCTACCGTAATGCCGCCATAGAAAATGACAATGGAAGCAGCCACCAGTTGGCCTAACATTTTCATTTTCGGTGAGATTTCATACATGTCATCGAGTACACCAGTAATGATGATAATGCCGCTGCCGAGCATAATTGCTTTTAGCGCATTAGGCAATAAGAATGGCGATACCGGATGGTAAATGAAAACACCGACAACAAAGCTTATATAAATCGCTAAACCTCCAAGACGAGGCATAATTTTTTGATGGACTTTTCTTTGGTTCGGCTTGTCAGTTGCGCCGATTTTAAATGCTAACTTTTTCACAACAGGAGTTAAAAGGATTGAACTGATGAAACATATTAACATCGTTAAGTAAATCATGGATATCCTCCCTCAATTGTATCTTGCCCAGTCTGAGTAAAATGAAACAGGCAAAATACACTAACCCAGATCCTATTTATTATCTCGTATAACTAGTTTTTTCCAAAATAAATACCGCAACAATGAGGATTATATCACAATTCTAGGAAGTTGAGAATCTTTATTTAGCTTGGAAAATAACAGCGAAAAAGATAGTTTCATAGATTTAGACAGTCTTATTTCCTATTAACATTGCTTATGTACAGAATGAAAAGGGATTCAGAGGTCACTTATTTATGATTATATACCTATTTATTAGAAAAAGAAGCGATATTTATAACAAGAACAAAGCTGATGTTGACAAATTGGTGAAAGTTTCATTAAGTGTTTGTAAAGATGCTTAAGGGCGGAAAATTTAGGAAAATTGAGCTTGCTATAGATGATAGTTTTCCTTTATTGACTTAATGAAGGACATTTTGGCTGAGTTTTTGCCGAATTTTGTCCTTCATAGCACGAATGAAGTGATATTTTAGATAAGCTGCAGCCGAATTTTGTCTTTCAGCAGCTTTTATAGCCAGGCTTTGTCATTTTCGCTCTATGAAAAAAAGGCTGAACATGATATTCAGCCTTTTTCTGTATTTCGGGACTGTCCCCTGTCCCACCTTAAATACAAGAGTCTGACTTGGTTTTAACCCTTTAGTCAGTCTCCTCTTTCTATTATGCCTGAGTGTTTAATTCTTGTAAATAAGCGGAAAGTGCTTCCTTCCATTCACGAAGCGGAGAAAAGCCTTGTTCAGCAAGCTTCTTCTTGCTTAAAACGGAATATTTTGGTCTTTCCGCCGGCGTTGGATATTGTTCCGTTGTTAATGGATTAACTTTTACCTCATCCATTCCTGCTTGTTTAAAAATTTCTACGGCAAATTCATACCAGGAACAAACTCCATCGTTTGTCGCATGGTACACACCATATTTTTCGGATACCACCATTTCAACAAGGAGCTTCGCCAAGTCGACGGTATAGGTTGGCGAACCTATTTGATCATGAACAACACCTAACTCGCCGCGCTCTTTGCCAAGGCGGAGCATTGTTTTTACAAAATTATGCCCGTTTAGACCGTAGACCCAAGCGGTGCGGACGATGAAATATTTCTCAAGTGTAGCCTGCAGAAATTCCTCACCGGCTAATTTCGTTCTGCCATAAGCACCGATCGGGTCGGTCGCTTGCTCGACTTCGTATGGCTCCGTATTGTTCCCATTGAACACATAGTCTGTTGAGATGTAAATCATTTTGGCGTCGACCGCTTTTGCTGCTTCTGCCAAATATTTTGTCCCAAGAGCGTTGACATTATAAGCGGCATCTTCTTCCGCTTCCGCTTTGTCCACTGCCGTAAAAGCAGCACAATGGATGATCGCATCAGGATTTAATTTTTTTACATATTCATGTACTTCAGTCTCATTTGTCAGGTCAAATTCTTCGCGGTCCGTACCATGGGGCTGATGCCCTTTTGCAGTTAATTCTTTGACCACATCATGGCCTAATTGACCGCCCGCACCTGTTACTAAAACAATCATTTTTCAACCTCTAATCTATCTCCGTATTGAGATTTAAAATATTCCTGATACTCACCGGAAATGATGTTCTGCCACCATTCTTTGTTGTTGAGATACCAGTCGATTGTCTGTTTAATTCCTGTTTCAAACGTATATTTCGGTGCCCAGCCTAATTCCGTGCGCAGCTTTGTCGCGTCAATCGCATAGCGGAGGTCATGGCCTGGACGGTCTTTGACATATTTGATTAGTGATTCAGGCTTGCCTAATTGTGCAAGAATCGTTTTTACGATATCGATATTCGTTCTTTCATTGTTGCCGCCGACATTGTAAACCTCGCCGTCACGCCCTTTGTGAAGCACAAGGTCAATCGCTTGGCAGTGGTCCTCGACATGTAGCCAGTCACGAATGTTTAAGCCGTTGCCATAGACAGGAAGGTCCTTGTCATACAACGCATTAATAATCATTAACGGAATTAATTTTTCCGGGAAATGGTACGGGCCATAGTTGTTTGAGCAGCGCGTAATATTGACCGGCATGCCATATGTTTCATGGTAAGCACGAACCAAGAGGTCTGCGCCTGTTTTGCTTGCGCTGTACGGGCTGTTTGGTGCCAGCGGTGTTTCTTCTGTAAATAAACCTGTGTCACCTAGTGTACCGTATACTTCATCGGTTGAAACTTGTAAGTATTTTTTCACGCCGATTTTCTTTGCGGCATCAAGGAGACATAGCGTTCCTTGGATATTCGTTTGCACGAAGATTTCCGGATTGGTGATGCTGCGGTCCACATGGGATTCAGCGGCGAAATTCAGGACATAGTCGAATTTTTCTTTTTCAAATAAGTCCTCGATAAAGGTGCGATCGGCAATATCGCCTTTGACGAATTTGTAATTTGGTTTAGTTTCAATATCCTTTAGGTTTTCGAGATTGCCGGCGTATGTTAATAAATCCAAGTTGACAATTTGGTACTCAGGATATTTATTCACCATATAACGTACGAAGTTGCTGCCAATGAAGCCAGCTCCGCCTGTAATTAATAATTTCATGTGACCCTGCTACTAAAAACATAGACAAATGTACTCATTTATCTACGCTAGACATTTTCTTGCTTCTACGTGTCCCGCCTTGCCACTTTCTCGCTACTACGGTTGATCTAGCACTCCACAAGCGTAAATTCGGATGTAGCCCACCCTACACATATACAGACTAGTTAGGTTAATACTGTATATTCCGTTGCCTGTTTTAGATTTAAACTGGCATTAAAATCTCGATCTAATTCCGCACCGCAAGCGTCACACTTAAAGGTTCGCTCAGATAAGCTAAGCTTCATCTTCTTGTATCCACAACAAGAACATAACTTTGAAGAGGGGTAGAACCTATCTACTATACGTAATTCAATGTCATACTGTTTACACTTGGCAAGGAGCCACTCTTTAAAGGAATAAACGTTTTGTTGTGCTACTGCTTTTGATAAATGTCGATTTTTCATCATGCCTTTGACGTTTAAATCCTCAATTGTGATAGAAGTTGGCTTGGTTTTTACCAACTGATTGACCACAGATCGAACATATTCATGTCGGATATTCGCTAGTCTAGCGTGCAGCTTTTGCACTTTTACAAGTTGCTTTTGCCTGTTTTTAGCGCAGAATTCACCTCGCTTTCGATTTTTATTTTGTTCGTAACTCCGGCTTAGCTTTCGCTGTTGCCGTTTTAATCTTTTTTCAAGATTTTTTACTTTTAGTGTCTTATTGATATTTGGAAACATTTCATGATGACTGCATACGGCAAATTCCTTTATGCCTAAATCGACTCCCATTCCATCATACGTGTTCATTTGAACTTCTTGCTTCTGTTCGATCTCGCATAAAACCGATACATAGTATCGATCTGCCTTTTGTGAAACCGTACAACTTGTTACCTTTGTATTCGATGGAATATAGTCATATTCTTTCAGTCGTACCCATCCAAGAGTAGGAATCTTGATTCGGTGGCGCTCTACTAACAAATCTGTCTGATTGTTCTTCGGAAAATAAGCTTTTACATCTTGTTTTTTCTTTTTCTTGAATTTTGGGAACTTAGATAGTCCT